>DASULD010000075.1:0-30594 GCA_036278355.1 Sphingobium sp. | reverse complement strand
AACGCATCGTCTGCCATGCCTGAGAGTGAAAGAATGGGAATCGGTGCGTCGGTCGTGACCATGCCAGGCGGTTTAAGGCATCGTGCCAAAAAGTGGGAACCGGTTTTTGGCAGAAACGATGCGGCCACAAAAACTTGGAGCGCACCGCTTGATTCAGATTAAACGCAGCGCGCTCCAGGGCAGCGTTCCGCTACTGTCATCCTCGCTGCCGGACTTGATCTTGCCGCCCGCTGCCGCCATCGAGAACATGTCACGTGTAAATACAGGGACCGCAATGAACTACTGGCTTATGAAGTCCGAGCCTGACTGCTTTTCCTGGGACGATTTCGTCGCCAAGGGCCGGGCGGAGTGGGACGGTGTCCGCAATCATCTGGCCCAATCTCACATGAAGGCCATGAAGAAGGGGGACCGTGCCTTCTTCTATCACAGCAACATCGGGCTTGAGGTGGTGGGCATAATGGAAGTCGTGGAAGAGGCCGCACCCGACAGCACGGATGACACCGGCCGCTGGATCGCGGTCCACCTCGCCCCGGTGGAGAAGCTGAAACGGCCCGTGACGCTGAAAGCGATGAAAGCCGATCCTGCTCTCGCGGACATGGTGATGCTGCGGCAGTCGCGGCTATCGGTCTCGCCCGTCACGCCGGCGCACTACCGGCATATTTGCAAGCTGGGCGGCCTTTGAATACTGCGGGCCCCGACCGCGTGGAAAGCGGCAAGGGCCCGAAGATGTTTTGGGAAGTCGGGGTCCGGCCTATGGGCCAGACGCAAATGGTTCAGCCGAACAGGCTGAGATATGCCATTGCCGGAGCGCTCAAGGAGACAACACCGGCAAAGACAGTGAAGCTGATATCCGAAAGCGTTCTCATGTCTTTACTCCAATTGATCCAGCGACTGTTATCTCTGCTGGTGCAGTCTATCTATGTTGCGATGCAGCAAGGTACAAACGCAAAGGTTTCTCAAGCAGTTGCAACAAACGCAATCACGGTTCTTACGCATGTGCGGTGATACGATACCTCTCTGGACCGCGTTCGGATGACACGGTGCACCAGCCTGAATGTCCGGGCGCGGCTCGATGCAGAGGCTGCCGCTTTGGCGGACCGCTACTGGAGGCACGGTCCCTTGCCGCACCTTCAACTTTTCGTATCGGTCGAAGGGGAGGCGGTGCTCGACCGCTGTTTTGGAAGCGCGCGGCAGGATGGACCGGAACTCGCGCCGGACGCCATCTATCGTATCGCGTCGATGAGCAAACCGCTGGTCGTCGCGGCTTTCCTTTCGCTGGTTGAGGAGGGGCTGGTGAGCCTTGATGATCCGGTGGCGTCCGTGCTGCCGGAATGCGCGCGGCCACGTCTGTGGAAGGGTGAGATGGACGCCGAGGGCGACCCGATCACCTCGCCCTGCGATACGCCGATGCGCATCATCGACTTGCTACGGCACACATCGGGGCTCAGCTACAGCTTCCACCGGCAGACACCTATCGACGCCCTTTATGCCGATAACTATCTCGACGGCTTTCATCAGCGGCGGACGAGTGCCGAATATGCCAAGGCGCTCGCCGGCGTCCCGCTGTTGTTTACTCCGGGCGAACGGTTCCACTATTCGGTATCGATCGACTTGCTTGGGCTGGTGATGGAGCGTGTCGTCGGCGAACCGCTTGATCGTCTGCTCGCGCGTCGCGTTTTCGATCCGCTGGGCATGACCGATACGGGTTTCATGATCGGTGCGGGCCAGCGCGCGCGTCTTGCCGACGCATGGATTTGGGACGGCGTTGCTTCGCCCGCGCTTTACGACCGTGGGGATCAGAGTCGCTGGCGTATAGCGCAGAAATGCTGGTCGGCCGGTGGGGGGCTGTTATCGACCGTACGGGACTACCACCGTTTCCTGCACATGCTCCTGCAGGGCGGTGAGCTGGAGGGCAGGCGGATATTGTCGCCCCAAAGCGTCGCTCTGATGATGCAAAACCATCTGCCCCAGGGAGGCGATCTTGTTGCGGAGGGGTCGGTCGAGCTTTCGGAAACCTCGCTGCGGGGCGTCGGCATGGGCCTGGGCGGCGCGGTTATCGTGGATCCCTCAAGGGCGCTCGCACCGGGCTCAGCAGGTACGTTTTTCTGGGGCGGCCTGCTCTCGACCGGCTTTTTCGCCGACCCCGCGCGGCGGATCATCGGCATCGTCATGACCCAGCTCATGCCTTCCGGACTGACGAACCTGCGTGAAGATTTCCGGCGCGCAGTCTATGGGGCTCTCAAGGAACAGGAAACGCACGCATGAGATCGGGTGAGGAGGGAGTGAGGCGATGACGAAGGCGCCGGATATTCACGGCGGTTCGGCGGAGGAGCGCGTGGCGGCCTTGTTGAGGTTGCTCGATGTTACGCCGCGGGAAGACAGGCTGTTTGAAGGTAACCGCAAACGTGGCGGAACCGGACGCATATTTGGCGGCGAGGCGGTAGCGCAGGCGCTTGCGGCGGCATCCAAGACCGTACCGCACGAACTCAACGTGCATTCTCTCCATGCCTATTTCCTGCGCGGGGGCAGCGAGGATCATGCCAGCGAGTACCGGGTAGAGGCGGATTTCGACGGCCGCAGTTTCTCCAATCGCCGCGTTGTGGCACTGCAGCAGGGTGAGGTGATACTGAACCTCACCGCGTCCTTTCACGGGGTTGAGCCGGGCCATCATCACCAGGCTGCCATGCCCGACGTTCCTTACCCAGAAAATCTGCCCGATCTGGCGGATGCGCTTGGTCAGGCCGGCGGATCCCAAGTCCCCGGAGCAATCATGCTGAGACGGCCCTGGCCTGTGGAAATGAGACATGTGCCCCCTCATTCGCGTACCAGCACCGGCGCCAGCGACCAGTCGATTCAGGCTTACTGGTTTCGCGCTGTCGCGCCCGTCGATGCACCCCAGTGGATGCACCGCGCGATCCTGGCCTATGTCAGCGACCTCGGCCCGCTTCCGATGGCCGCGCTTCCTTACCAGCCTTGCGACATACAAGGTGCCAGCATTGATCACAGCCTCTGGTTCCATCGAGATGTTCGCGCGGACAACTGGTTGCTCTATCATCTTGAGAGTCCGTGGGCGGGCGGGGCAAGGGGGCTAGGCACAGGCCGTATCTTTGACCGTGAAGGCAATCTGATCGCCAGTGTCGCGCAGGAAGGATTGATGCGCGACCGGGCGTTTCGCCTGTCCTGAAGCCAGTGAAGGCACGCGTGCAACGTTCTGGCCGCCTTCGCATTCTTCCGATACACTCCGGCCATGTCGAGCCTTTCGAAAAGGGAAATGTGCGTTCTCGCCGAAGTGCGCGCACGTGCGGCCGACATGGCGGCAACCGTCGAACGCTGGTCCAATATCAATTCGGGCAGCCGCAATCCGGCGGGGCTGCGGGAGATGCGGGACATTCTGGCCGAACGACTCGCGCCACTCGCAGACCGCATCGAGATATGCCCGCCTGACCCGGTAACGGCACTGAATGATGGTGGCGAGGAGCAGCCGGTCCTGCATGGCGACAATGTTCGTGCCCGCAAACGGACCGACGCGCCGCGCCGGGTTCTGCTCACGGGCCATATGGACACCGTGTTCGCCGCCAATGATCCGTTCCAGCGCTGCCGCATGGTTCAGCCCGGCGTGCTGAACGGTCCTGGCACGGCGGATATGAAAGGCGGTCTTCTCATTCTTTTGGAGGCGATCCGGGCTGTCGAGGATGAGGGCGCTCTCTCGGGGCTAGGCTGGGATGTGGTGATCAACGCCGATGAGGAGGTTTCATCGCTTGGTTCTGCGTCTCTTCTGCGGCGCGCGGCGCAGGGATGTGCCATCGGCCTCACATTTGAACCGTCGCTTACGCCGGACGGTGTGCTTGCAGGCGCGCGCGCAGGCAGCGGGAATTTCACCGCATGCGTGCGCGGCCGGGCGGCTCATGCTGGGCGCAATCCGGAAGGGGGGCGCAACGCCGTTGTGGCGGCGGCCGATCTGGCGCTGCGCCTTGACCGCTGGGCGCGGCAGGACGCAGGCGTTTCAGCCAATATCGCGCGTGTATCGGGCGGCGGACCGTCAAACATTGTGCCGGATTTGGCGCTGCTCTGGTGGAACATGCGACCCGCCGACGCGGCTGCGCAGCTGCGTGCGGAGCAAGCCGTCGAAGATGAACGAAATCGTATAGAGCGCGAGCATGATGTTTCGGTCCAGATACATGGTCGCTTTCATCGGCCTCCCAAGCCGATGGACGATCGCCACCGCGCGCTTTTCGCCTTTGTCGAAGGAATCGGGGCCGACCTCGGCCTTGCCCTGCCGTCGTGCCCTACCGGCGGAGTCTGCGACGGCAACAATATCGCGGCAGAGGGGCTGGCGGTCATCGATACTCTGGGCGCGCGCGGAGGCGCGATCCACACGGCAGACGAGTTTCTGATCCTGGATTCCCTTGTTGAGCGGGCGGGGCTTGCCGCGATCACGATGATGCGGCTCGCGGAGGGTCGGCTGGACGGGGAAGTGCAATGGTAGAGGGTGGGTGGTTCGTGCGGCCGGCGTCGATCGATGATCTCGACGCGATCCTGGATTTGGCGGGTCAGACCGGACCCGGCTTCAGCAATCTGCCCGCGGATCGTGATGCGCTGCGCCACCGCCTGGAATGGAGCGACCGGAGCTTTGCTGCAACGCTGTCCGCGCCGAAAAATGAACTCTATGTCTTCGTGCTCCAGCAAGCAGGTAGTGGCAGGATCGGCGGAACAGCGCTCATCTTCTCCCGCATCGGTGCACGGGTGCCTTTCTATTCGTATAAGATCACCCGCCTCAGCCAATATTCGCGGCAGCTCGATCGCACTGTCACCACAGAAGTGCTGAATCTCGTCAATGACTTTGCCGGCGCGACAGAGGTGGGCGGCCTCTTCCTGCTGCCTGATCTGCGCAACGCTGGACTTGGCGTATTGCTCGCCCGCAGCCGCTATCTGTTCATAACCCTGCACCGCGAGCGTTTTGGCGAGCTCGTGCTGACCGAGCTGCGGGGCCATCAGGAGCCGGAGGGCGTTTCCCCTTTCTGGGAGGGCCTTGCGCGCCGCTTCTTCGACCTGGAATTTGAGGAAGCGGACCGCTTTTACGCGCTCAACGGCAACCAGTTCATCGCGGACCTGATGCCAAAATATCCGATTTACACGATTCTGCTTCCCCCTGAGGCGCGCGCTGCCATCGGGCGGCCGCACCGGAATGGGGTCGCGGCGATGAAGCTGCTTGAAGCGGAGGGATTCCGCTACGACCATTATGTGGATCTTTTCGATGCCGGGCCGACCATGCACGGCGCCATAGACGATCTCCGCACGGTCAGGGATGCGCGCGCGGCTACAGTGGAACTGGTATCCGTGGCGGAAGCCGCCGAACCGATGCTGTTGGCCGGCGGAACGCTGAGGACATTTCGCGCGATGCGGGGTCGCGCCAGGTTCAAAAGCGAGGACGCCACACTCCGTCTGGTGGAAGACGGGCTGCCGCCTGGATTGGTCATGAATGGCGAACGGGTTTTTTTCGTGACGAGGTGAATGTGACACCCGAACTGATCTCGACCGATCCCTGCACCGGCGCCGAGGTCTGGCGCGGTCCTGTTGCGGATGCCGCCGAGATCGATCGGGCGATCGCGGACGCCCGCCTTGCCCAACCGCAGTGGGAGCGGGCGGGAGTGGAGGAGCGCTGCGAAGTTGCAAGGCGCTTCGCCGCTGCCGTAAAGATGCGTTCGCAAGAGCTTGCTTCCGTCATCTCCCGCGAAACCGGGAAGCCTTTATGGGAAAGCCGCACGGAAGTCGAAAGCGTGGCGGGCAAGGTGGATATCTCCATCTCAGCGCAGGCGGAGCGAGCGGGCGTCAAAATGACCAATGCCGGGGGAGTGCGCCAGGTGGTGCGTCACCGGCCGCATGGCCTACTTGCCGTGCTCGGCCCCTATAATTTCCCCGCTCACCTACCCAACGGTCATATCGTGCCCGCGCTTCTCGCCGGAAATGCGCTGGTGTTCAAGCCAAGTGAATTGGCACCGGCAACGGCGGAGATGATGGCGGCGCTGTGGGCGGAGGCAGGTCTTCCGCACGGCTTGCTGACGGTTCTTCAGGGCGCGGGAGAAACCGGGCGGACTCTGGCCGCCCATCCCGATATCGACGGCGTGCTATTTACCGGGAGTTCGGCCACGGGCAGGGCGCTGGCGCGGCAGTTTGTGGACACGCCGGGTAAGATGCTGGCGCTTGAGATGGGCGGCAATAATCCGTTGTTGCTGTGGGATGTCATGCTTTCTGATATGTCCGGCGCGGCCGCGATTGCGGCGCAATCTGGCTATCTTTCGGCAGGACAACGCTGCACCGCCGCCCGCCGTCTGATTGTCCAGGACCATCTGGCTGACGCCTTGCTCGACGAACTTGTTCCGTTGATCGGCGATTTGAGGATTGGTGCGCCGTTCGATGAGCCGCAGCCTTTCATGGGGCCGGTGATCGACCAACGGGCGGCGGCGCGGATAGAGGCGCAATTTGAACATTTGGTACGGGCAGGGGGCAGGCCGCTTGTGCCGCTCGTCCGGCCCGATCCGTTACGTCCTTTCCTGACGCCCGCACTGATCGACATGACCGGGGCGGACGAAACCGAAGATGCGGAGATATTCGGCCCGGTACTGCAGCTCTTTCGCGTTGCCGATTTTGACGCCGCCCTGACCCGCGCCAATGCAACCCGCTATGGTCTCAGTGCCGCATTGGTCGGGGGCACGGCGGAGGTGTTCGCGCGTTTTCGGCATGGTATTCGCGCGGGTGTCGTGAACTGGAACCGCCCCACCATTGGAGCAAGCTCGGCGCTGCCTTTCGGGGGCATCGGCGACAGCGGAAACCTCCGCCCCGGCGCTTATTATGCGGCCGATTATTGCGCGTGGCCGGTCGCTAGCCTGGAGCAGACCGAGATCGAGGCGAGCATCGCTATCGGACGCAAGGACGCGGGGGAATGAGCCGTGGGTGGCGCGAGTATAATTTCGACGGCCTAGTAGGGCCGACACATAATTATGCGGGACTCAGCTATGGCAATCTGGCTAGCGCCAGCAACGCAGGGCAGGAGTCTTCTCCGCGTAAGGCGGCTCTTCAGGGCCTGGAAAAGATGCGGCTGATGGTGCGGCTGGGTATCGGTCAGGGCTTTTTCCTGCCGCACCCGCGCCCGGACGCCTCCTGGCTTTCTCGCTTCGGCTTTTCGGGTACGCCGTCCGCAATATGCGCCAAGGCCTGGGTAGAGGAGCGGGACCTCTTCCTCGCCGCCTCCAGCGCCTCTGCGATGTGGGCGGCCAATGCTGCTACCGTGTCACCGGCGCCGGATACGGGCGATGGCCGGGTGCATTTCACCCCGGCCAATCTTGCGACAATGGCGCACCGCAGCCTTGAATGGCCCGAAACCCGGCGGCAGTTACGCACGATCTTCGCTGATGAGCGGCATTTCGTCGTCCATGATCCCGTCCCGGCGCGCTACGGAGATGAAGGGGCGGCGAATTTCATGCGCGTGACGGCGCAGCATGGCGCGCCCGGCACCGAAATCATGGTCCACGGGTTGTCACGGCCGGGCGGCTTTCCGGCACGTCACTCGGAGATTGCAAGCCGCGCCATATTCCGGGGACACGGTGTGGAGCGGCATATTGAGGTGGCGCAGTCGGGCGCCGCGATCGACGCAGGCGCTTTCCACAATGATGTTGTGGCCGTTGCGAATGAGCGGGTGTTGTTCGCGCATGAGATGGCGTTTGCGGAACGGAGCGCGTTCTTCGATACCCTGCGTCTGGCCGAGCCGGGAGTCGAGATCATCGAGGTTCGCGACAGCGAGGTCCCGATTGCCGACGCGATTGCGTCGTATCTTTTCAATTCGCAGCTAGTCACGCTGCCCGACGGTCGCATGGCGCTGATACTGCCCTCTGAGTGCGCGGAAAGCCCCAACGTGCGTCGCTGGCTTGACGCAAATTCAGGGGGTAATCACACAATCTCAGAGTATCATTTCATCGACGTGCGGGAGTCGATGCGCAACGGCGGCGGTCCGGCCTGCCTGCGCCTGCGCGTGCTGCTGTCGGCCGAGGCGGAGCGCGTGGTGGACGGACGCTTCGTTCTTGACAGCCGTTCGGCCGACCTCATCTCGGCGGTCGTTGAACGGCATTGGCCCGCTCGTGTCGCCCCGTCGGACCTCGGTTTGCGGGACTTCTGGGAAGATAGCTGGAATGCGCTCCATCTACTGCGTGAGGCGGTGGAGGGGCGCTGAAGCTTCAGGCCCGGACCCCGATCCGCCCGCTCATGGCCTCCGCAGCAGAGGCGAACGCTTCCAAATCGTTCTCAGCGCTCGGGAGTGCGGCGCGCAAGTTGACGAACCCGTGGATCATGCCCACTGCTTCCATGTGATGTACGCGAACTCCTGCGGATCGTGCCTTGTCGGCGTAGGCTTTGCCCTCGTCGCGCAGGGGGTCAAGTCCCGCGGTCAGGACAAGCAGCGGGACATCGGGGATGTCCCCGATGAGCAGGTTGTGACGGGGGTCGTGGGCTGGAGCTGCATAATGGCCATCGAACCACTCCATTGTCGCGCGAGCAAGCATGAAACCTTCAGCGAACTGTTTCATCGAAGGCCAGTCCGTCCCCGATCCGATATAGGGATATAGCGCCCATTGCGCCGCGACGGCTACCGCGGCGGGCCGTGCCGCCAGCTGCCTGCACACGCCAATGGCCAGGTTGCCGCCGGCGCTGTCGCCACAGGTGATCAGAGCCGTAACGGCTGACCCGATTTCTTCGGGGCTTTCGGCCACCCAGCGCGCCACGGTTTCGGCATCGTCCGGCGCCGCCGGGAACGGATGTTCCGGGGCGAGCCGGTAATCGACCGCAAGCACGGGAAGGTCCATCCGCGTCGTGAGCCAGCTGCAGAACGCCGCGTGTGAATCGAGGTTGCCGAACAGGAACCCGCCGCCGTGAAAGAAGAGGATGAGGGGTCCGGCTTCCCGTTCCGGGCGGCTATCGAACAGCCGCAGGGGTATGGATCCGTTCGGACTCGGCGCTTTCAGATGACGCACCGTGGGTAGCGGAACAGGCGCGACATCGGTGACGTGGATGGTCTGAAGAAACGCGGCACGAGCCTCGGCCGGGAGCAACGTTTCCATAGGCGGTATTCGGCTGTCCGCTAACGCTGAAAGGAAAGCGGCAACGTCGGGCCGGATACCGTCAGCGCTGGATGACACGGTCCTGATCCATAAGGAGGATTGGCTTGATGACCGACCCTGTTTCGGAGTCGTGCACCGCCTGCTCGATCTCTGCAAACGGATAGAAGCCGACGAGCTTTTCGATCGGCAGCCGTCCGGCCCGATAATGTCCGATGAGGACCGGAATGAACTGCTGGGGATCGATGCCGCCTTCTACCACACCCACAATGCGCCGGCCCATACTCATGATCCCGGCGGGTGGAACCATGAACTGTGCGTCCTCAGGATAGGCCCCGACCAGCGCGAGCGTTCCGCGTGCTCCAAGAAGATTGATGGCAGGCGTAAGGAGAGCCGGAACGCCAGTCGTATCGACCACGTAATCAAACGGTCCCTTCAATTCATCGATCGCCGCGGAGGTTTCTGTCGCTCCCAGCTCCCGGCCAAGGTCAAGCCGATGCTGATGCCGGTCGAGCAGGGCTATTTGCGCCGCGCCAGCAATCTTTGCTGCCATCACCGCAGAAAGCCCCACGGCGCCGGCGCCCAGTATCGCGATCGACTGACCCGGCATCACCTTCAGCGTTTCCAACACCGTACCCGCCCCGGTCTGGATGCCGCAACCCAGCGGCGCCAGCAGCTCCAGCGGCAGATCGGGGTCGATCCGCACGACGTTGCGGGCGTGGGCGAGCGCGTAGGTGGCGAAGGACGATTGCCCGAAAATGTCACCGCCGACCTGTCGGTCGGCGCGCCAGATGCCGCCCTTGCCTTTGTCCTCCGGGCCGCCCAGAAAATTCCGTGGGAAGAACTCCGCACAGTACCCCGGCTGATGATCGTGACAGGCGGAGCAGTGTCCGCAGGACGCAAAGCTCAACAGAACATGGTCCCCCTGCGCGACGGTCGAAACGCCCGCTCCCACAGCATCTACGATTCCGGCGCCTTCATGACCGAGCACGCAGGGGAACCGGACGGGGAGTGCCCCGTCCCTCATGACCATGTCTGTGTGGCACACGCCGCTTGCGTGTACCTCCACCCGTACCTGTCCAGGCCCTGGTGGATCGAGCCGCAGGGCAGCGAGGTTGAAGCTGCCGCCGGGACGGTCCACAACCGCCCCGACGGCATCCACCGCCCCCGCCATCAGAACTTGAACCCGAACCGTGCGTACCACTCGCGAGGACGGCTGTAGGTTCCGAAGATCAAACCCGCCGCGACGTTGGCGCCAGCGCTCGTCAGATAGCGTTCGTCGGTCAGGTTGGTGCCGCCGACGGTGAGTGTCCAATTGTCGTCGGGCGCCTCATAGGTAACGCTGGCGTTCACGAGGTCTGTCGCCGGACGGTGACCGAGATACGTCCTGCCCGTGTCGTTCCAGGATCCGGTCGCATGGCTCCAATCCGCCAGGAACACCATGGCCCCCTTATTGCCCAGATCCATTTTGTAGCGAGGGCTGATGTTGGTTTTCCAGCTCGGGGTCTTGGGCAGCGACGCACCGATCAGTGTGCCAGCCTGGAACGGCGTGGGGCCGCCCACCGCTGCCGTTGCTGGAGCAACACTTGTATAATAGGCGTCGACGTAGCCAACGGAGCCATTGATCGTCAGGCCATCGAGCGGCGCCGCCACCACTTCGAGCTCAAAGCCCTTGATTCGGGCATCACCTGCATTGTCGATGGTGGGTGATGTGCCGACCTGGATGTTGAGCTGAATGCCCTTGTAAGCGGTCGTGAATGCCGCCGCGTTGATCTGCAGCCGCCGGTCGAGGAGCGTGGATTTGATGCCGACCTCCCAGGTGGTCGCCTTTTCCTCGTCGAAATCTGGCGCAATGCTACCCTGAGGGTTGGTGAGGCGGGTGGTCCATCCGCCTGTCTTGTACCCCTTGGACCAGCTTGCATAGAACATCACGTCCTTGGACGGGTGCAACTGAGCGCCGATTTTGGGCGAGAAGTTGCTAAATTTCTTGCGGTTCATGCCGGGCACATAGACCCGGACGGGATTGGTGGGGTCGGGGAACGCAAGCGCCGCAAAACAGGGGGGACCACCCGCCGCGACCGGAGGTGCCAGAGGAAAATCGCCGAAGGGCGCTATGTTGCCGTTGGCGTCCGAACATCCGAAAAGTTTGTAGTTGAATCCGTTGAGCTCCTGCTGCCCACCCTCAAACCATTTGGTCTCGTTCGTGTACCTGCCGCCGACCGTGATGCCCAGGAGATCAATCGGACGGAAATCCACCTGTCCGAAAAAGGCATAGTTCTTCGTCTTGAGGTCGTTGGGTCCGTCGACCTGGATCAGGCCTTCGGCAAAGGTCACATAGTCGTGCAGATCGCCGGCTTCCTTGAAATAATAGGCGCCCAGAACATAATTCAACTTGTCGTCCAGCGCCTTGCCCAGCAGCTGCAGTTCCTGGCTCAGTTGCCACTGGTTCATCGTGAAGCTGAGCTGAAGGAAGTTGAGGGGTGACCCGTCGGCGTCCAGCCCGGCGTTCCAGTGAAGCTCGCGGTAGGAAGTGATCGACTTCAGGGCTATGTCGTCGGACAGGTCGAAGTCGATAACTCCGGCCGCGCCCCAGGCTTCCAGATGCGAATAGCTGTTTCCGGTGGCATAGCTTCTGTCGATGTTGCTGTGGATATAGCGATTGTCCCACGGCAGCCGGTCATTGTTCGGGTTGCCGTCCACGTTGGCGCCGGCGTAGCTCGCAAGCTGCCACTGTGGATTGAACTGCGTTCCGGCTACGCCGCACAGCCCCTGGGCGTTGCGGGCGGCAATTTCCGCGCCCGTTGCGCCAATGCAGAAATTGTAAAGCCCGGCAAACAGAAAGCCTCCGACCGGAGGACCGAATACCGAAACCGAGCCGTCATTAAAGGCTGTGCCAGGAAATGGATTTGTAGGAGCGAACGGCCCAGGCACCTGTTCAGCCGTGCCGAGCAGCGTGTTGGCCGTGGTGCCCTTGTCCCGGGTATAGTCGCCCGTCAGCGTTACGCTGACCGGGCCGCCATTGTCCCACTTCAACTTGCCGCGAATGTTCCAGTTGTCGCTGGCGCCTTCGCGGCTCGCGCTGTCGTAATCGGCTGCCGAAAAGGCCGTGAACGGGGGATGGTTGTTTGCGCGCTGGTCGGGAAAGGGGATGCGCTTGAGATGCCCGTCACGCGTCTTCATGCCGAAACTGAGCGTTGAACCGAGCGATTCCGCGATTGGCAGATCGACCGAACCGCGCACCTGGAGCAGGTTGAACCTGCCGAGTGTCACATCTCCCATCCCGCGGAATTCCCGGCCAGGGTCGCGGGTCACGATCGAGATCGCGCCGCCGATGGTGTTTCGTCCGAACAGTGTTCCCTGGGGGCCCTTGAGCACCTCGATGCGCTCAACATCCATAAGGTCCTGGTTCGCGCCCACGGTACGGGCAAGATACACGCCGTCGAGATAGATGCCGACGCCGGGATCGATGTTGAAGGCGAAGTCATCGGACCCGATGCCGCGGATATAGGCGGACAGGACCGATGGCGAACCGGAAAAGGGCGTGCCGGCGTCCAGATTGACGTTGGGCGCGATAGCGGAAAGTTGGGCCACGCTGGTGACAGCGCGTTCCTGAAGAGAAGCGGCGGTAAAGGCCGAAATCGCGATGGGCACGTCCTGAACGTTTTCGGCACGTTTTTGCGCGGTGACGACGATTTCGCCGATGGCGCCACTATCCTGTGGCGTTGCCTCATCCTGTGCCACTGCTGGCATTGCGACCAGGCTGGTCGTGGCAAGCAGCGTCGCGATAGCTATCTTCATCAGTCATCTCCCCATGAGAGCGCCTTTTTCGGCGATTATTTCTCATCATAGGAGCAGATTTATTTAACTGTCTTGCACCTGCGCGAACCTGAGGCGAGGATAGAAGCGAACTCCGCCCGTGCTTAGCAGGCATCGTGAAGGGGAGAGGGTGCGCGCGACCGCCATTCGCTCGGCGTGGTTTCAAAACGACGACGGAAGCAGCGACTGAAAAAGGCCGCATCGTTGAACCCGGTTTCCAGCGCGACATCCGTAATGCTGCGCCCGTCGTTGAGCGCAAGAAGATCGGCCGCGCGTACCAGTCGCCGTTCCGCGATGAACGCCGTCGGAGTAAGCCCGCAATGACGCAGAAACGCCTTTTGAACCGCGCGCGGCGACAGGCCGGTCGCGCAGCAGATCGTGGCTGTGCCGAGGTCGGGATCCGCGAGGTGGCGGAGGGCGAATTCCACCGGGGAGCACGTGGCCGGCGCCTTCAGGGAGCGCGTACTCCGTCGGCACAACATGCGGGCGGTTCCCGCCAGAAGATCGCCGATGCCCTCGTCGATCTCTCCGAACATGTCCCTTTGATTCCAAAGTCCCTGCAGGATGTGGTTCATAAACGCGACGTTGGCGTCGTCACCGCGGAGGATGTGGCCGTGCCAATCCTGCTTTGATAAATCATCCCTCAGAAACTCGGTCGGCATCTGCAAGATCAGACAGTCATTGCTGTCGGAAATATCGACCGCGTAGGGGCGGCTGTCGTCGGCGATCACGATGTCGCCCGCGTTCGCCGTCACGACCTCGTCGCCCATGATCATTGTCAGGCGTCCGCGACGTTGCAGGTGCAGGACGAAGTTACGCTCATTGTTCTGGGCAATCCGGCTGATATGGGCGCGGCCGCTCTGCGCCCTCGCCAGAAAGACTGGACCCAGCTTCCACCGTGCCAGTTCAGCTCGTATCCCTTCTGATGCGTAGACGGTCATGCCTGGAAAGGTCTCGGCGACAACATCTCGCCAGAACAGGTGCCGGCGCTGAGGCGGCACCAGTCTGGTCGAGAAGAGCTCGACGGCGCTCATGCGTTTTCTAGAAGGACGGCATTGACGATATGCGGCTGGGTATATTCTTCGAGACCGGCCTGGCCAAGCTCGCTGCCCATGCCCGACTGACGCGCGCCACGGAAAGGGATGGCAGGATCGATCGCCAGATACTGGTTGACCCAGACCGTTCCCGAGTCGATCCGCATAGCGATCTCCGTGGCCCGCGCCACGTCCCGGCCCCACACCGAACCGCCGAGACCGTATTTGGAATCGTTCGCACGGTTGATGACCTCGTCGATGTCACGATATTTAAGAACAGGCAGCACCGGTCCAAACTGCTCCTCGCGCACCAGCGGCGCGTCGTCGTCGAGATCGCGGACAATGGTGGGCGGGATAAAATATCCGGGTCTGTCGAGCGGCGCGCCTCCTGCTATCACCGTGCCGCGTTCATTTGCATCGGCTAGCAGCTCCTTGACCCTTTCGAACTGTTTCGCGTTCTGAATCGGCCCTACCTTGGCACCCTGTTTGGAGCCGTCATCTACCACCGTATTCTTGGCCAGCTGCGCCAGTTCATCGCAGACGCTATCGTACATGGCCTCTGGCACATAGGCGCGTTTGATCGCGACACAGATTTGTCCTGCATTGCTCATCGCACCTTCGAATATTTTGCGCGCCGCGAGTGCGGGCTCCACGTCGTCCAGAACGATCGCAGCATCATTGCCGCCCAGTTCCAATGTAACCCGCTTCAGGTTCCCCGCCGCCGAAGTCAAAACCTTCTTGCCCGTTTCGGTCGAACCGGTGAACGCCACCTTTGCTACATCGGGATGAGCGGTCAGGATTTCCCCAAGGTCATTTTCATCGCACACGATATTGATCACGCCGGGCGGCAGAATCTCCCCACAAATTTCCCCGAACAACAGTGTTGTGAGGGGGGTCGTGGGGGCCGGCTTCAGCACCATCGTGTTCCCCGTCACCAATGCCGGGCCGATCTTGTTCATCGCCAGCACCACCGGGAAATTCCACGGCGTGATGGCGGCAACAACGCCGAGCGGAGTTCGATGTTCGGTCACCTTGTTACCGTCCTGCTCGCGCAGGGTGACGGTGCGGGGACGCATGCCAGCGAAGGTGCGGAGAGTATAGACGCTGCCCGCGATTTCGAAGGCCGCCTGATCGAGTGGCTTTCCCTGCTCGCGTGTCAGGAGACTCGCGAATTCGTTCAATCGTTCTTCAAGGCGATCGGCTACGCGGGCGATCAACGCCGCGCGTTCGTCGATCGGGGTCGCAGACCACGCGGGGAACGCGGCCTTTGCGGCGGCTATCGCATGATTGACAAGGTCTGAATCTGCCTTGGGACACCGGGCAAAAGGCTCACCCGTGGCCGGATTGATCACATCGAAGGACGTCGAGCCAGTAACACCTTTGCCATCGATCAGAAGCTTGTAGTCGTGATCCACCCGCACTCTCCCATGATTTCGGCCGACCCCTTCGCGCGGGCCTTGCACTAGATGCGGATTATTGTATCCTAAGCATACGGATATGACAAGATGACAAAGAAACTTGCCCCCCATGACAAGATCAATTCGCTGGTCGGGTTTCAGATCCAGATGGCGGGCCTGTGCCTGAATGAGGCTGCCCGCACCGCCCTTTCCGCCGACGGGTTGTCACCCGCCAAGGTAACTGCGCTTTCCCTTGTCGGCGCAAATCCGGGATGTGAACAGTCCGCGCTTGCCCGCGCCCTTTCGATCAACCGCGCCAGCGCCATGAAACTGGTGAATGTGCTTGAAGATCACGGACTGGTGGAACGCCGGCCGGGACGCGATCTGCGTAGCAACGCGTTGTACTTAACGCCGTCCGGGAAGCACCGGCTGGACGCAATGATAGATCGGCTCGCCGCGGCGGAACGCGTCGTCCTTGCGAATCTCGATGATGCCGAGCGAGCGATGCTGATTCGTTTGCTGGGCCGGGTTCGGGGCTGAGGCAATGAATAACAACGGGCTTGCATTATGTATCCTTGGGATACATTTTAGGCCCGCGAACGCGGGTGCGGGGGTGGGGCATGAATGAGATGATTTTCGATAACAAGGCATCGGGGCTGGATCGCCTGTTACGGCCGCGTTCGGTCGCCATCATCGGCGCATCAGCCAAGCCCGGTTCGCTGGGTGCCTCCGTGCTGAGCAATCTGGAGCGATACGGCTATGACGGCGCGATCCACCTTGTAAATCCGACCCGCGCGACGATCGGAGACCGGCCATGCCTGCCCTCGGTCGATGCGCTGCCAGAGGGCGTGGATGTGGCCGTTCTTGCAATTCCACGCCCCGCCGTGCTGGAAAGCATCCGGGCGCTTGCGGCTCGTGGAGTGGGTAGCGCGATCATCTTTTCCGCCGGATTTGCCGAAGGCGGCGATGAAGGCAAAACCGAGCAGGCCGAGATCGCCCGCATCGCGCGGGAATCCGGTATGATCGTTGAGGGTCCCAACTGCCTCGGCCTCGCTAATTTCCGGGACCATGTGCCACTTACCTTCGTCGAGTTGCCGGAGGCGCGCGCGGAGGGAAGCCGACGTTTGGCGGTGGTGTCGCAGTCAGGCGCGATGGCTGCGGTGCTGGCCACCACCATGATTTCGCGCCACGTGCCGCTCAGCGCGTTCGTTTCTACCGGGAACGAGGCGGCTGCTGGCGTTGAGGAATTCGTCGAACATTTCCTTGCCGAACCGGATACCCAGGTCATCGGAATGATTGTCGAGCATTTCCGTGACCCGCCACGTTTCCTTGCGGCGGCGCGCGCGGCGCGGCGCGCAGGCAAGCACATCGTCCTGCTGCATCCGGGCAAAAGTGAGGCGGGGCGGGCGAGTGCGGCGACGCATACCGGAGCGATGGCGGGTGATTTCGCCGTCATGAAGGTGCATGTGGAGCGGGCAGGAGTCATCGTCGCCGAGACGCTGGAGGAACTGGGGGATCTTTGCGAGATTCTCGTACGCGTGCCCAAGCCGCCGCATGGGGCGCTCGCCGTGTTGGCCGAGTCCGGCGCCTTCAAGGCTCTCACGCTCGATTTCTGCGAATCGCTCGGTATTGATCTGCCGAATTTCACAGATGATAACAGCCCTGAACTCCGCGCCGAGATGCCGTCGTTCGTTCCGGTGTCCAACCCGTTGGACATCACGGCGCAGGGACTGGTCGACGCCACGCTTTACACGCGCACGCTCTCGGCGCTGGCGTGCGACCGGCGCGTTGACACGATCGTCGTAACGCTGATCCAGACGATAGAGAACACGGCAAGCATCAAGCTTCGCGCCGTCGCCGAAGCCGTTGAGGCGCTCGATGGGGCAAAGCCGGTCATGATCGCCGGGCTGGACGAGGGCGCGGGTGTGAACGCGGATGAGATCGCCACCCTTCGGGCGCTGGGCGTTCCCTATTTCCCGACCACGGAGCGGCTCTTCCGGGCGTTCCGCACGCTGGCTGAATATGGGAGGCGGGATTTTTCCGCGGCGCCCGCCCGAGTGGTAGAGGTTGGTGACCTTCCTGCTATGCCGGTCATACCTGAATACCGTGCAAAACTCCTGCTGGGGCCGCTGGGAATAAGTTTTCCTGCCGCGCACATGGCGACGACCCTTGAGGAGGCGCGTGATGCGGCCAGGCGGCTCGGTTATCCGGTCGTGCTCAAGGCACAGTCGCCGGACCTCAGCCACAAGTCTGACGCGGGCGGGGTCATCGTCGGGTTGAACGATGAGACGGCGCTGGTCGAGGGGTGGGGGCGGCTTCACGCCAACATCGCGCAGCACCGGCCCGGCCTGGCGCTCGACGGAGTACTGGTGGAGGCCATGGGCGAGCGTGGCACCGAGCTGATCGTGGGCGCTCGCAATGATCCGGAGTGGGGGCCGGTCATTCTGGTGGGATTCGGCGGTGTGATGGCGGAGCTGTTGCACGATGTCCGGCTGCTGCCGCCCGATTTACCGCGCGAAACGATCATCGCGGAGCTGGGCAAACTGCGCATGGGCAAGCTTCTCACAGGTTTTCGCGGTTCTCAGCCGCTCGATCTTGGCGCTGTCGCCGATACGGTGTCCGCGCTGGGAGCCCTGTTGCTGGCGAAACCCGAAATTCGCGAGATCGATCTCAATCCGTTGGTCGTTTATCCGCGCGGTGCCGTCGCTCTCGACGCCCTTATCTCGCTTTAGTAGCATCGGGGGCGCCACAGGGGGCACAGATCGCCCGGCGTCAACTTATCCGGGAGAGGTTGAATGGCTGAGGATGTAAGAGAACGGCTCGATCGTGCCCCGATGGGGAGGCTGCAGATCGTCGCCATTGGCCTGTGCGTGGTGCTTAACGCGCTGGACGGTTTCGACGTGCTGGCGATAAGTTTCGCCGCGCCCGGCATTGCGACGGAGTGGGGTATAGATCGGGCTGCTCTGGGCCTCGTCCTGTCCATGGAACTGATCGGTATGGCCGCAGGCTCGCTGGCGCTCGGCGGGCTGGCCGATCGCGTGGGGCGGCGGCCGGTCATGTTGCTCTGTCTGGTGGTCATGGCGGCAGGCATGTTCGGTGCAACGCAAAGCGGCAATGTCGCTTTGCTCTCAGCCGTGCGCCTGTTCACAGGACTGGGTATCGGCGGCATGCTTGCGTGCGCCAACGCGATGGTTGCGGAATTGGCGAACGCCCGTTCGCGCAATCTCGCCGTTGCCCTGATGGCGGCAGGCTATCCGCTGGGCGCAGTCCTGGGTGGCAGCTTCGCATCGTTTCTGCTGGTCTCTGGCGACTGGCGTGACATCTTCCTGTTCGGGGGCATTGTCACCTCGGTGTTCCTGCCGATGGTGTGGCTGCTGATGCCTGAGTCGGTGAGTTATCTGGCTCACGCCCGGCCACCGGGTGCGCTGGAGCGCATCAACGCGATTCTCGCACGCATGGGTCATGATCGGCTGGATGCGATGCCGCCCGCCGACGAAGCGCCACCCAAGGTTTCGATCGCGGCGCTGTTTGCACCCGGGCTCGTGCGAACGACGTTGCTCCTGACGCTGGCCTACTTTGCCCACATCATGACTTTTTACTTCGTCCTCAAATGGATTCCCAAGATTGTCGTGGATCTCGGCTATCAGCCTGCGCTGGCGGGCGGAGTGCTCGTCTGGGCGAATGTCGGGGGCCTCGCGGGGGCGCTCTTGCTCAGCCTGTTGAGCTGGCGGATTGCCGTCCGTTCGCTTGTGGTGGCGGCGATGTTCGCGGCGGCGGCCATGGTCATGGCATTCGGGCAGAGTCCTGAAAGCATTGTGGCACTATCAAGTCTCGCGGCAGCAGCCGGGTTCTTTAACAATGCAGCGATCGTTGGCATCTACGCCATCATCGCGCAGTCCTTTCCGGTCTCCGTCCGCGCGGGCGGCACCGGTTTTGTGATCGGTGTGGGCCGGGCGGGTGCGGCTTCGGGACCGGTGGTCGCCGGATATCTGTTCTCTGTCGGATTTAGCCTCCCGGTCGTGGCAGCAGCAATGGCGTGCGGGCCGTTGATCGGGGCGTCGGCTTTGATGGCGCTGCGTATGACCGGTGATTGGAACCGCGCCCGGCGAGCGTAGGGCGCTCACAAGAAAGGGAAGGGGAGGCGCCAGCCCCCCCTTCCAAGAATTCAGGCTTTCGCTTTTTCCTGATCGTAGGCGCCCAGACCGGGCTTGTAGCTCTTCTCATCGATGAACTGACGAATGCCTTCCTTGCGGCCTTCCGTCTTGTCATGGAAGTTCGCCGCCTCCTGCATACGGACCAGATAATCTTCCGCCTCGTCATAGGTCATGGTCATGACACGGCGCACGGCGTCCTTCGCGAATTTCAGCGCGATGGCGTTCTTCTTGAGCAGCAACTCGGCGACCTCGCGCACCCGAGGCTCCAGCCGTTCAAGCGGGACGCTCTCGTTGACCAGTCTGCATTCGGCGGCCTTTTTGCCGTCGATCACGTCGCCCGTCAGTGTGAGCCACATCGCGTCGCGCATCGGCAGCAGATCAGCGACGACCTTGGTCACACCGCCGCCGGGCAGGATGCCCCAGTTGATTTCGGAGAGGCCGAACTGCGCCTCGTCGGCCGCAATGGCGAGGTCGCAGGCGAAAAGCGGTGCAAATCCGCCGCCGAAACACCACCCATTGACCATCGCGATCGTCGGCTTCTGAAACCAGCGCAACCGGCGGAACCAGCCGTAACTTTCCCGTTGCGACTTGCGAACGCCGCCCAGGCCCTGCGCCTCGGTCTCGCGGAAATATTCCTTCAGATCCATGCCCGCCGACCAAGCGGTGCCTTCGCCGCTGAGCACGAGAACACCGACGTCGTCGTTATACTCAAGCTCATCGAATACTTCCATCATCCGGCGGTTAAGCGTCGGATTCATGCAGTTGCGTTTTTCGGGCCGGGCGAAATTCACCCAGGCGATGCGGTTTTCCACCCGGTAGGAAACACCGTCTTTCGTTATCATGGCCGCAGAGCTCCCTTCATTATGTACAATCAGCCTGCCAGGGCCTGTCCGATGGACGATGGCCTGGGCGAGTCGAGGCAGGACTTATCCTGCTCCCTGCCAGGACTGTATCACAGGCATACAATTGTGACAACAGCTGCGTCAGGCAGGTCGCCTTCAGGTCGGGCCAGCGTCCCCCGCGTCACGCCACAGTCCCCTCAGCAGCGTTAGAAGCTGATCCTTCGCGGGCGCCGGCATCGCGCCGAAGAACTCCTCCTCGTGCTGGTCCATCTGGGCCAGTGCGTCGCGAGTCAGCCTCTGCCCGGCAGGGCTGAGCGTCAGGGGGCGTGTGCGGCCGACCATCTTGCCATGCACGATCAAGCCGCGAGAGACGAGCCCTGCGATAAGCGGAGCCATATTGGCCCGCTGTATGCCGAGCCGCCTGCCGATCTCGCTTTGGGTGATGCCGGACGACGCGCTCAGCGTCACAAGGATCGAGGCCTCTGTTGTTCGCAGGCCGAGGTCGGACAGCCGCTCACCAAGGTCCGCCATCAGGCAGCTTGACGCGCGACGCAGATGATAGCCGATCAAACCGTCCAACCCTCGTGTCTTTGTCATACCGACGGCCTATCCCCCTTGCGACGCGACGTCCATCCCGCCGGAGCCGCCACAAGCTGCGCGCGACCAGAGGCGGGTGCACGTTGCGTCCCTACCAGAGTTAAGCTATATCACATAACATATAAGAGGAGGATTCGCATGGTGACACTTGCCCCTGAGCGCGACGTTAACGTCCCCCTCGGCAGCAGCTTTTCGCGCCGCAACCCCCTGACGGGTGAGGTGGAGACTACCGCCGCCGCCGCATCGGTGGAGGATGCCAGCGCGGTTGCGGCCGCCGCCGCGGCCGCTTTTCCCGCCTGGTCGGCAGTTGGGCCGAACGCGCGCCGCGCGTTGCTGATGAAGGCGGCGGACGCCCTGGAGGCACGCGCCGATGCGTTTGTCGATGCGATGATGGGCGAGATCGGCGCCACGGAGGGCTGGGCGCGGTTCAACCTGATGCTTGCCGCTGGCGTGGTGCGTGAGGCCGCAGCGCTTACGACGCAGATCGGCGGGGAGATCATTCCCTCGGACAAGCCGGGCTGCATCGCGATGTCGCTCCGTGAACCCGTCGGCGTTGTCCTGGGCATCGCGCCGTGGAACGCGCCCATCATCCTTGGTGTGCGGGCAGTGGCGGTGCCCCTTGCGTGCGGCAATACGGTGGTGCTGAAGGCATCGGAACAATGCCCGCGAACCCATGCACTTATCGCCGAGGCGTTCATGGATGCCGGACTGCCCGAAGGGGCGTTCGGCCTGGTGACCAATGCGCCCCAGGATGCAGCGGAGATCGTCGGCGCGCTGATCGATCATGATGCGGTACGGCGCATCAATTTCACCGGTTCCACCGCCGTGGGCCGCATCATAGCAAAGCGAGCGGCCGAACATCTGAAGCCATGCCTTCTGGAGCTGGGCGGCAAGGCTCCGCTGCTGGTGCTGGAGGATGCCGACCTTGACGAGGCGGTGAAGGCTGCCGCTTTCGGTGCTTTCATGAACCAAGGTCAGATATGCATGTCGACCGAGCGGATCATCGTGGTCGATGCAATCGCCGACGCGTTCGCCGCGAAATTCGGGGAGAAGGTCGCGACATTGGGCGTAGGCGACCCGCGAGAGGGCAAAGCGCCGCTGGGTGCGGTTGTCGACAGGAAAACCGTCGATCACTGCCGCAGCCTTATCGACGATGCACTCGCCAAGGGGGCAAGGTTGCTCACAGGTGGAGAGACCACGCAGAACGTGCTGATGCCCGCTCATGTGGTCGACAAGGTAACGCCTGACATGAAACTGTTTCGAGACGAAAGTTTCGGCCCCGTGGTCGGTATCGTCCGTGCGCGCGACGAAGCACATGCGATCGCGCTCGCAAACGACAGCGAATACGGCCTTTCGGCGGCGGTGTTCACGCGTGACACCGCACGCGGCCTGAGGGTCGCGAGAGCGATCCGATCCGGTATCTGTCATGTGAACGGGCCGACAGTGCACGATGAGCCGCAGATGCCGTTCGGCGGCGTTGGCGCTTCGGGTTATGGCCGGTTCGGGGGTAAAGCGGGAATCGACAGCTTCACCGAGCTGCGCTGGGTCACGATCGAGACGCAGCCCGGTCATTTTCCCATCTAGGGGGTCTGGACGATTCTCATTCTTTGAATCGATCTAAGCGGGCGGTGGGGCGCTCGCTGAGGCCGTGTCCGGTGACGGACACGGCCTCATAACGTGTTCCGCTTCTGATTGACCGGCACAAGTCCGGATTGTTTTACGCCAGCCGTCGAGGGTGTCGAAGTGGAGCGATCATCCCCACAGATGTGCGCGGGCTCTTGACGAGGCCGCGCGTTTCGGCTCCGTGAGGCCATGCGCATCGCCACGTTCAACATCAACGGCATCAAGGCCCGGCTGCCCCGCCTTCTCGAATGGCTGGCGGAGACCCGCCCCGATGTCGCCTGCCTTCAGGAACTGAAGACATCCGACGAGACGTTCCCGGCGAAGGACATCGAGGCGGCCGGATATGGCGCGATCTGGCATGGACAGAAGGGGTTCAACGGCGTTGCGATCCTGGCACGCGGCGAAACGCCTGTCGAAGTGGCGCGCGGGCTTGAGGGCGAGCCGGAGGACGAGCACAGCCGATATATCGAGGCGGATGTCAGGGGCATGCGTGTCGCATCCATCTACCTGCCCAACGGCAACCCGCAGCCCGGCCCGAAGTTCGATTACAAGCTGCGATGGATGAAGCGGTTGCGCGCCCGCGCGGCGGAGATCTGGGCACAGGAAGTGCCGGCGGTGCTTGCCGGGGACTACAACGTCATTCCCTATGACCGTGACGTATATTCCGTGACCGCGATGTCCGGCGATGCGCTGATGCAGCCTGAAAGCCGCGCGGCCTACCGCGCCCTGACGGGTGACGGCTGGACCGACGCGCTGGCCACCATTCATCCCGCGGGCGGGGTATGGACATACTGGGATTATCAGATGAACGCATGGCCCCGCGACGCGGGATTCCGCATCGATCATCTTCTGCTTTCCCCGGTGGCCGCAGACAGGCTGGCCGACGCCCGGGTCGACCGGGAATATCGCGGCCGGGAAAAGGCGAGCGACCATGCCCCCGTATGGATCGAGCTGAAGTCAGTACCCTGAGCAACCAAGAGGGAGTTCCGCGCACAGGCTGTCCCTCCGCCGTAGAAGAAGTGCCATGCGATCATAGGCTTTGGGGGTCAGGCGAATCCAGTGCCGCCGTCGGTCACGGTCATCGGGATAGCGTTCAAGCAGGCCGCGCGACGTCATCAGGTGTATGAATCGCAATGCTGTGGTCGCGGGTACAGCCGAGGCAATGCATAGGCTCGATATGCTGACGCGTCGGCCCGTTTCCTGTGCGACCAGCAGGTCCAACAATATGTCCCATGCCGGATCGGCGAACAGTTCAGGCCCGAAAAGTGCCTCGCGGTCCCGGCGCAGCCTGATGAGACGGCGGGCGAGCGGGGCACAATCTGTTTCCGGATCAGGAGCATCGGACAGAATCATTACCGGGTCGATTTGCTCCGGCGCCTTGCGCCCAGATTCCGACCGGTGATTTACGCGCACTGCTCTTCCCCCATTCAAGCAAGGAGAAGACTGATCGAAATTGGAAGTGCTGCCCATTCCCCTTTCGGGGGATGGATGAGCGCCCCGGATCATTGAACCAGGTCGCTGATAGCCAGCTTGCCTTCGTAAAGCGCGCGCAGCACGACCTGCACGCGTTTCGACACGTCATAACGTTCCCGCGCCACCGCGATATGGCGTTTGACCGTTTCTTCGGAGATCCCGAGTATCTGTGCGATTTCCCAGTCGCTCTTGCCCCGGGCGACGAGTAACAGGCACTCGACCTGCCTAGGCGTGAGCGGGCGCCTCTCTTCCACAATCTCCGGTTTTCTTGCGCGCAGAATGAGGGAGCGCGCGGCCTGAAAGGCAAAGGCGCCCACGACCTGCGCCATCGGCAGATTTCCGGAAGGCAGTTCGCGCCCTGCCTTGACTGCGAAGGTGCAGGACCCGTTGGTTTCTCCCGGCACATTGGCGGGCACGGTATATCCCGCGACAAGGCCTGCCTTCCGTGTATCGTCGGTCACCCGGCGATGTTCGCTTGTCACGTCGATGTAGTCGCCCATTTCGTCCCAGCGGAACCCGGCGCTCGTGCGCTCGCTTGCGAGCAGCACCGGATCGTTGGCGACGATGTTGCGCGCGACATAGGCCTCTACCCAGGCCTCGGGGTAATTGGTCAGGGCGACGAGCGAACCATCGGCCATGTGCGATAGCGATGCCTCCATGGCGCTGAGATCGACATGGTGGATCAGGGCGAAGTAGTCGAAGCCCATCTCTCGCGTGATGTCGCTGACAAGACGCTCCAGATCTCTGGCCGAGGACACGGTTTTCGACACCTCGATGAAGTGCTGGACGTCATCGGTCCACGACATGGCTTTTCCCCCGCGACCCCGTCGTTGCAACGGTAGATTATGCCGCGATTGTAATGCCTGCGTTTTCTAAATCAAACTGTCTTGTTGGGCAGCGGCCCCCGGAAAAGGGGCAGAATTTTAATCTGTGTGGATGAAATGGTCGGGGAGAGAGGATTCGAACCTCCGGCCCCTGCCTCCCGAAGACAGTGCTCTACCAGGCTGAGCTACTCCCCGACCGGGCCGGAATCGATGCGATCCGGCAAGGCAGGCGCTGCCTATACGGGGGGGTATGCCGCGTTGCAAGGGGCAGCGCACGTTTTCATCGGCCTCTACAACATGCGCGCCGCGCGAAAGCTGAAATAGCGGTCACGAGTCAGGATCAAATGGTCGGTAAGGCGCATGTCGAGGCGACGAAGAAGGGCGCAGAGATGGCGCGTCGCAATGATATCCTGCGCGCTCGGCCGTGGATCCCCCGACGGATGGGTGTGGACAAGCAGTATCTGCCGGGCCTGCGTCTCGGCGGCCTGGGCGGCGATCCGGCGCAAGGGCAAAGAGATGCAATCGCGTTCGCCTTCGGAAACCAGCGCCCCGGCCACCATCGACCCCCGCGTGACGAAAAGCGCGGCCAGCACCTCCCGATCATGAGCGAAAAGGTTGAGGCGATCTATTGTCGATATCAGCCAGCCGGGCGATGCCATGAAAGTTTGTCTGACCGATGCCGCCAGGCTGGTCAGCCAGATGCTGCTCCGATCCTGTTGCTATTGCCGGGTTTTCCTCTCCATTCCGGTGGAAATGTCAGGGAAACGACAGCCTTCGCCCGAAGCCGGGTCCGTGGGCACTTGCCCTTCCGTAACCTTCCCGCTACAGCGCGCGCCGGCTCTTTCCACTCAATTCAGGCAGAAGCGCGATGGCGAAGATCAGCGGCGTCGAAATCCGTCCCGGCTATAACATCGAATATGAAGGCAGCCTCTGGCGCGCTGTAAAGACCCAACACACCCAACCCGGCAAGGGCGGTGCGTTCATGCAGGTCGAGCTCAAGAACCTGATCGACGGACGGAAGAACAATGTCCGTTTCCGCTCCGCCGAAACGGTCGAGCGTATCCGCCTCGACACCAAGGACTTCCAGTATCTCTATTCCGAAGGCGACATGCTCGTCTTCATGGACAAGGAGACGTACGACCAGATCAACCTGCCCACGGACCTGATCGGCGACGCCGGCGCCTTCCTGCAGGATGGGATGGACGTGATCCTGGAAATGTATGAGGAACGGCCGATCTCGGTTCAGTTGCCCGAACAGGTCGAAGCGACCGTCGTGGAGGCCGACGCCGTCGTCAAAGGTCAGACCGCATCGGCCAGCTACAAGCCAGCGATCCTCGACAACGGTGTGCGCGTCATGGTGCCTCCGCATATCACCACCGGAACACGCATCATCGTCGATGTGTACGAACGGGAATATGTGAAGCGGGCGGACTGACCGGCACATGGTATCCCATTCAGGCCTACTCACCGTCATGGAACGCGCCGCCCGCAAGGTCGCGCCGCGTCTGCGCCGCGACTTCGGCGAGGTCGAGCACCTCCAGGTGTCGCGCAAGGGCCCGGCGGATTTCGTGTCGCTTGCCGACAAGCGCGCGGAGGATACGCTTGTCGAGGAGCTGAGAAAGGCGCGTCCCGACTGGGGCTTTCTGCTCGAAGAGGGCGGTGAAATCCCTGGCGACCCTTCAAAACCCCGCTGGATCATCGATCCGCTCGACGGGACCACAAATTTCCTGCACGGCGTTCCGCACTTTGCCATTTCCATCGCGGTGGAGGAGCCGCTGGCCGCAGGCCGGCGAGAGGTGACCACGGGCCTCATCTATCAGCCGATCACCGACGAAAGCTATTGGGCGGAACGCTCTCGCGGCGCGTGGCGGCATGATCAGCGGCTGCGGGTTTCGGCACGGCGCGATCTTTCGGACGCGCTGATCGCCACCGGAATACCTTTCCTCGGCCACGGCGACCTGGTCGAATGGACCCGAATATTCGGTGCCGTGGCGCCATCGGTCAGCGGCATTCGCCGTTTCGGCTCGGCCGCGCTCGATCTCGCCCATGTCGCCGCGGGCCGCTACGACGGATTCTGGGAAAGCGGCCTGAAGCCCTGGGACGTCGCCGCGGGCATATTGCTGGTCCGCGAGGCAGGCGGTTTCGTCACAGACTTTCGTGGCGGCTCTCAGCCCGTCGAGCGGCAAGAGGTCATTGCCGGCAACGACGCAATCCACAGCAAGCTGCACAAGCTGATCGCCGGCGCGCTGCGGTAGACGGGCTCCGGACCGCTTACTCCTCCGGGGGGCGGGAATTGAGCTGGATGTAGTTTTCCATGCCCATGCGTTCGATCATGTCGAATTGCGTTTCGAGCTCGTCGACATGCTTTTCCTCATTCTCCAGGATCTCGCGGAACAGGTCGCGAGTCACGAAATCGTGAACCGCCTCGCAATGCACGATCGCCTGCCGGAGGAGGGGAATTGCCTCCATTTCGAGCTCAAGGTCGGCGCGTAATATCTCTTCGACCGATTCGCCGATCTTGAGACGGCCCAGCAGCTGAAAATTGGGGACCCCTTCCAGAAAAAGGATGCGCGTGGCGAGCTTGTCGGCATGCTTCATCTCGTCGATCGATTCGCCATATTCGAACTTGGCGAGCCTCTTCACACCCCAATGCTCCAGCATGCGATAATGCAGGAAATACTGGTTGATCGCCGTCAGCTCGTTTTTCAGGGCGATGTTGAGGAATTCGACGACCTGGGAATCACCTTTCATGGCGATGGCTCCGTTGCGGACAGGGATGGGCCGTCAGCATATGCGCAACAGCACGCCTTGTTAAGTCGTGCGCCCGGTGCTTGCCGAAATAGTTGGATTCAGGCGGTCAGCCGCTCGTCGGCGATGATGGTCTTGGCGAAGGACAGGCATTGCCCGCATTTGGGCCGCCGACCGAAGCGGGCATATGCCGAGGACGGGTTGTTTGCGCCCGATCGGACAGCCTCGCGGAATTCCTTTTCCCTGATGGCGTTACAAATGCACACGAGCATGTTCGGCGATCCTCCAATAGCGACCCTATCATAATGATAATCAGTCGCAATAGAAAAAATCGTGGCTCGACATTTTTTAGGCGAGGGCGGGGGAGTCGGCCGGGAGGCCTGCCGGCGCTTCAAAATGACACAGGACATGGATTTCCGTGTTCGCGGCCATCGGCTTGTCTATGGTCCTCATGGCGTTTACATGGCGGATCTGCCCTTGTGCCGAGGGGATGGACCCCGCCGGTCCGACATGATGACGGATGTTGCCGCTGATGGATTTCCTTCACCCCTTGTCGGGTTTTCTGGTTGGCATGATGGTAGGCCTCACGGGCGTGGGCGGCGGATCGCTGATGGCGCCGCTGATGATCCTCCTTCTTGGTGTCGCGCCGGCCACGGCGATAGGGACCGATCTCTGGTTTGCGGCGATCACGAAGCTGGTCGGCGGAACCGTCCACCACAGCCAGGGCCATGCCGACTGGCAGGTCGTCCGGCGCCTTGCCTGGGGAAGTCTGCCGGCCTCGCTACTGACGTTGTGGTTCCTGTCATCCACGGAGACTCATCAACTCAAGAGCGGATTCGTCGTTCAGGCTTTGGGTGTGATCCTTGTAATCACCGCCTTCGTCACCCTTTTGCACAGCAGGATCTATGTCGCGGCCGCGCGGATGGATCGTCACCGGATCAACGGATACCGTAGGTTCCTTCCCGCGCTGACGGTCGCGGCCGGGACGGTGCTGGGGGTGGTAGTCACGCTGACTTCGGTCGGGGCGGGCGCGCTGGGCGCGACCATGCTCGTTACCCTTTACCCGCTGCGGATGACGCCGAGGAAGGTTGTCGGCACGGACATCGTCCATGCCGTGCCGTTGACCCTGCTGGCAGGCATCGGGCATTTCTGGATGGGCAATGTCGACCTTGCGCTGCTCGCCACCCTTCTGGTCGGGTCGATACCGGGCATCATCATCGGTGCGCGCCTGACGAAATATGTGAATGCGACGTTCCTGCGGATGGCGCTTGCCGGGATGATCCTGCTTTCAGGCATACGGCTGTTGAGGTGAAGGCCCGGAATAGCGCCCCTTGAGAATGATTATTACCGCTCCACCCCCTTGCTTCGCGGGTGCGCCGGGCCTAAAGCGCCCGCAAGAGTCTGTTCCGTCGTACGGAACGGTCGGCGCCAACCCGCTTTCCGCCCCCTGACCGGCCGCAAATGGGTCGTGCGGTGGTTCCCGGTAACGGGGAACGGGGCGCCCGGCCGTCATGCCGCAGGGGTTGAAGTTGGTCGATCTTTCCCAATATCTGCCGATACTGATTTTTCTGGGAATCGCGCTGCTCCTTTCGGCGGCGTTTGTATTCCTGCCGATGGCGGTCGGCCGGTTGACCGGCGTGCATCAGCCCGATGCCCATAAACTGAGCGAGTATGAGTGCGGCTTTCCTGCGTTCGAGGATCCCCGCAGCCAGTTCGATGTTCGCTTCTATCTGGTGGCGATCCTGTTCATCATTTTCGATCTTGAGGCGGCGTTCCTCTTCCCCTGGGCTGTCAGTCTCGATCAGATCGGCTGGGCCGGTTGGGCCACAATGATGATATTCATTGCCGAACTTGTGCTCGGCCTTGTCTATGCCTGGAAGAAGGGAGCACTGGATTGGGAGTAGAGCTCGAGCGGCCAGCGACCGGTCTCGCACCGGCGCCAGGCACGCAACCTAACCCCGAATTTTTCAGCGCGCTTTCGTCCGAGGTCAACGATAAGGGTTTCCTTGTCACCTCGACCGAAGAACTGTTCCAGTGGGCCCGAACCGGCTCACTGTGGTGGATGACCTTCGGCCTCGCCTGCTGCGCGGTGGAGATGATCCACGTGAACATGCCGCGCTATGACATGGAGCGGTTCGGCGCCGCCCCGCGTGCGTCACCGCGCCAGAGTGACGTGATGATCGTTGCGGGGACACTCTGCAACAAGATGGCGCCCGCACTCCGCCGCGTCTACGATCAGATGTCGGAACCCAAATACGTCATCTCGATGGGCAGCTGCGCGAACGGCGGCGGCTATTATCACTACAGCTATTCCGTCGTGCGCGGCTGCGACCGGATCGTGCCGGTGGACATCTACGTGCCAGGCTGCCCGCCGACCGCCGAGGCGTTGCTTTACGGCGTCATGCAGCTTCAGCGGAAGATTCGCCGCGTGGGAACGGTAGAGCGATGACGGAAACAACGAGGCACAGCGCCCCCCTGGTTCCGGTTATTGACGGAATCGCGGAGGAATTGCGCGCGCTGCTGGGTGCCGCGCTGATCGAGATTGTAGACGCTTCGGACGAACTCACGCTGATCGTGGCGCGTGACGCGATCGCCGGTGTGCTGACGGCGCTGCGTGACGATGCCGGTTATCAGCAGCTTATGGAGATAGCCGGGGTCGACTATCCCGCGCGCCCGGAACGGTTCGAAATTGTCTATCATCTGCTTTCGGTCACGCGAAACCATCGTTTGCGCGTCAAGCTCTCGACCGATGAGGTGAGTCCCGTGCCGTCGGTGACCGGTGTCTGGCCCGTCGCGGGCTGGCTGGAGCGCGAAGTGTACGACATGTATGGCGTGGTGTTCTCGGGCAACCGGGATCTTCGCCGTATCCTTACCGACTATGGCTTTTCAGGTCACCCGCAACGCAAGGATTTCCCCCTGACGGGCTATGTCGAGATGCGCTATTCCGAGGAGGACAAGCGCGTCGTGTACGAACCCGTCAAG
>DASULD010000074.1:0-5318 GCA_036278355.1 Sphingobium sp. | reverse complement strand
GATGGACGGTTCCCTATGCGAAGTGCGCACGCCGGAGGTCGCCGATGCCCTGGCCCGTCTGGCGCAGAAGGAGGATCACGTGTTTCTGGGGCGAACGGCCATGGTCCTGAACTCCACCCTGCTCAAGCTGCAGAACCGCCGTTTCCTGGGGGGCGATCGCTTCGGCTATTTCGATAATGAAGAGGCGGCCTTGCAGTGGCTGGCCGCAGGCGGGCAGGGCACCTGATCCGCCTCCTCCAACGACCAGAACAGCGATCTGATCGAATCATATCGTCACTGTGGATTCCTTGTTTTCCGCGATGTCCTGACCAGTGATCGGTTCCGACCGCTGGGAAATCGCTTTATCCGCTGCAGCTATAGCCGCCGTCGACCGTCAGCAGCACCCCATTGACGTAGCGCGCCGCGTTCGAACACAGGAATAGGATCGGATCGGCCAGATCCCCAGGTTCGCCAAAACGCTTCATCGGCAATCGCGTGAGCAGCATGTCGGCCCATTGCTTGTTCTCGAACACCGGCTTTGCCATGCCCGTCTGGATCCAGCCGGGCGCGAGGGCATTCACGCGGATGTCCGGTGCCCAGGCCACGGCAAGCGATTTCGTCAGCTGGACTATGCCGCCCTTGCTGGCGGAATAGGCTGGCGTCCCGGCGCTTCCGAACGTGGAATAGAGCGAACCGACATTCACGATCGAACCCCTGACCTCCGCGAGCAGATCGCGCGCCGCAAGACAACAGCGCTGCGTGCCGGTCAGATTGATGTCAAGGATGCGGGCGAAACCTTCGGGCGTGAATTCACTGCTGGGGTCGGCGGCGCCTGCGCAGTTGACCAAGGCATCGATCCGGTCGAATCCGGCAAAGAATGTCTTCACCGCGTCATCGTCGCGTACGTCCAGCACCTTGGCGCTGATACCCGAATGGTGCGCCGATCCGGCAACCTCCTCATCCGAAACGCCGGTTACAACGACTTCATATCCCGCCTCCGCCATTGCCAGCGCAGCGGCCCAACCAATACCGTCAGGGCGCGCTCCCCCGGTGATAACTGCTTTTCTGGTCATGAAACTCTCAACTCCTCGAAAACGCTCTTCAGGCTGGCGGACATCTCGTCCAGCGCCCTGGAGGCGCCTGGCGACATTTGATAAAAGGTAAGGAATCCGTGGGGCAGGTCGCGATAATGGTGGACGGTTACCGCAACATCCGCTGACGCCAGCTTTCGGCCATAGGCAAGGCCCTCGTCCCGAAGCGGATCGAATTCCGCGATGATCAGCACCGCCGGAGGCAGGTGGCGAAGATCCTCGGTCAGAAGAACCGACATCCTAGGATCGTTCCTGTCCATGCCCTCGGGCGCATAATGGTTCCAGAACCATATCATGTCCGCCTTTGTAAGCAGGCCGCCGGTCCCTCTATCGGTGTAGGAGGGAGTATCCTGACCACCGCTGGTCGCGGGGTAGATCAGCAGTTGCGCCGCCAGTGCCGGCCCCTTGCGGTCGCGGGCCATGATCGCGACGGCGGCTGCCAGGTTGCCACCAGCGCTGTCGCCCGCGACGGCCAGCGGGACGTCGCCAAGACCGAGATCGCCCTTGTGCCTGTCCGCCCACTGCAGCGCCGCGTAGCAATCCTCGAGTCCAGCGGGAAAGACATGTTCGGGCGCAAGGCGATAATCGATCGCCAGCACGGCGCATTGCGAGCGATTTGCCAGGGCGCGCACGGCCTTGTCATGGCTCTGGAGGTTGCCCACCACCCATCCACCGCCATGATAGAAGAGCATCAATCCGCGGGGATCGCCGATCGGGCGATAAAAGCGGGCGGCGATCGGTCCTGCCGCGCCGTCGATTTGCAGGTCGCGCACTTCTGCAAGTGCTTCATCCTCGCCGAAGTTGAACTGTTCGAACATGGCGCGCACGGCTTCCACCGGGAGCGTCGGAATGGGGGGTGTCTCGGAAAGTCCTTGCAGGACAGGGCCGAATTCCGGCGCAAGGCTCGGTTCTTGGCTCATGATGGAGGCCTCTGGAACAGTGACAGGAACGACAATTGCCTAGGAAATGGATGCCAGGCGAGGCGACGTCTGACCAGACTAGGTCAACGGCCGCTCGCCCTGCTACTTCCCCGCTGCACAATCGGCATTGCTCCCTGCGGCGTCAAGCGCGGACGAGGCCGGCGCGCCAAGCGAAACTTGCGTTGAGCGGGAGAAGGTCGATGGGTTGGCTTGAAGGCGATGTGGCGCTGATCACGGGTGGCGGTTCCGGGCTGGGACGGGCTCTGGTCGAACGCTTTCTGGAGGAAGGCGCGCGCGTCGTCGTCCTCGAATATTCCGCTGACAAGGCCAGCGCGCTCGAAAAGGATTTCGGGGATGACGTTGCGACCGTCGTCGGGGACGTACGCTCGATCGCCGACAACAGGAAAGCGGTGGAACTGGCCGTCAGCAAGTTCGGAAAGCTCGACATATTGGTGGGCAATGCCGGCATCATGGATTTGCCCGCCATGCTCCTGGATCTGCCAGAGGACAAGTTGGACGCCGCGTTCGACGAGGTGATGGGCGTCAATGTCAAGGGCTATATACTGGCCGCCTACGCAGCTGCGCCAGAACTCGGGAACACGAAGGGCAGCATGGTCTTCACGGCGTCTTCCGCATCCTTCATTCCTGGCGGCGGCGGCATTTTCTATACGGCGTCGAAGCATGCTGTCGTCGGCCTGGTCCGCGAACTGGCCTATCAATTGGCGCCCGACATTCGCGTGAATGCCGTCGGCCCCGGCCCGATGCGAACCGATCTGCGCGGCAGCAAGGCGCTGGCGCCGCAGGATTATGTGTTTTCACCGCAGACGCAGGAAGTCGCCGATATGGTGTTTCAGGCTTTCCCCCTCAAATGCGACGATCCGGCGGATTATACCGGCCTTTTCGTAGCCCTTGCGTCCCGCCGCAATGCGGCGACGACCACCGGGGAGGTGATCAACGCCGCGGACGGGCTTGGCATACGTGGCACGACATTTCTGACGGGAGCGCATTTCAAGAAAGGCTATGTCCATAGCTGACCCTGATACGGGCGTTCCGTGATGTTGCTTCGCAGCGCGCCTGGTAGGGCGCTGCGAAGCTCAGGAAGCCATTCAGATGGTCCGGCCACCATCGGCGACGACGATCGCGCCCGTCACATAGCTGGCAAGATCGGATGCCAGAAACAGGACCACATGGGCGATCTCCTCCGGCGTGCCGAGCCGTCCCATGGGGATCGTCCGCATGAAATCCGCGTCAAGGGGCGCGCCGGCGATCAGCGGCGTCTGGATGACCCCCGGACAGACGGCATTGCAGCGGATGCTCATGGACGCATATTCGACCGCCACGGCACGCGTGAGCTGTGACAATGCCGCCTTGGCCACCGCATAGGCTCCGATGCGCGGTTCGGCATGAAAGGCCGCGGTCGAGGATGTGTTCACGATCGAACCACCCCCTTGCGCCGCCATGATGGGAATCGCGCGGCGAACGGCGCGAAACGCCGAAGTGATGCCGAGGTTGATCACATGCTGCCATTGGCCGTCCGAGATGTCGGCCGCGAGCGCGCCGGCATCCTCGCCCCGCCACGGTGCATAGCCATTGTTATGCAGGAAATCGATCCGGCCATGGCGCGCGACAGCTGTGTCGAACATCCCGTCTATCATCGCCGCATCTCCAAGGTCGCAGGGCACGAAATGGGCCTTGCCGCCCGACGCCTGAATTTCCTGGACAATGCTGTGTCCTCGGCTCGCGTCCAGATCGGCAATCACGGCCGTTCCACCATTGGCTGCGAAGAGCTGCGCAACCGCAGCGCCGATGCCCGATGCGCCGCCTGTGATCACGCCGACCTTGCCGTCGAAGCGGATCATCAGGCAGTTGCCGGCGCGTCGCAGTCAAGCGCTCGAGCGCAGGCGATGGCGCGCCGTATCATGTCGCGGTCTCCAGCGAGGCAAGGCGCGCGCTGATGTCCCAGAGCCGCTTGGCTCCTTCCTCGCTCTGAGCGGCGGCCGAGGGTTCGACGCGTTTGCGCTCATGGAAATAGCCGCCAGATGGCAGCGCGCGATCGCGGTCCATCGCCAGCCAGACGATCGTGTCCGCGCCCTGGGCCGAGGTCAGCGCTTCCCCGCTTTTTTCAGCAGCTGTATAATAGCTCTGCGTCTCGACGCCCGCGCTTTCGGGGAAGCGTGATGCGACAAGTCCCGGATGCACGGCGCTGGCGACGATGCCGTCCGCTTTGTGGCGTGCCGCCAGTTCGCGCGTGAACAGGATGTTCGCAAGCTTGCTCTGCGCATAGGCGGCGATCGGCAGGAAAGAGATTTCCATTTGCAGATCGTCCCAGTGCACATCGTCGATCATGCTGTGGCCGATGGAGGACACAGTGATGACATGAGGCGCCGACGAGCGCTTCAACTGGGGAAGCAGATCAAGCGTGAGGATATAAGGAGCCAGATGGTTCACCTGGAACATCGCTTCCAGACCGTCCGCCGTCACATGCCGCGTGTCGAGCAGGCCGCCGGCATTGTTGACCAGTATGTCGATACGGTCGGTGATATCCGCTATCTCGGCGGCCGCAGCGTGGGTCTGGGCGATGGAGGATAGATCGGCTTTCACCCATTGCGCGGTCAGGCCTTCGGTTTCCAGATCCTTCGCGGCGTTGGCAATTCGCGTGTCATCCCGGCCCAGCGCGATGATCCGCATCCCCTCCCGCGCCAGCGCGCGCGCCGTTTCCAGCCCGATGCCCGATGTTGCTCCGGTCACCACTGCAACCGGCTTGTCGCCTGACCCTGTCATATATGCTGTCCATCCATAAGTCGTCTCGGTCCGAGGATAGAAGGTGACCTGTCCGCGATCATCGTCTGGTTGGACAATCGGCCCGTGGATGGCCTGTCGTCCGAACGACTGATGTGGCCGTGGTCGCCATGATGCTGCTTAGTGGCTGTTCGGCATGACGACCGAAGATCCGCAAAGCGCGGCCGGGCAGGTCTTCGGTCCCAGGGAGAGCTGACGACCTGCATGGCGCCCGCCCGTTCCGTTCGGGCCGTCGGCGGGCGATTTCATTGGCGATGTCTGAATGGACGAGCGCCGGACCCGCATGGCGGCCTATTGTCAGACCCTTGGGAGACCGGGAAGGAGATCAGGAATGTCTTTCGCCAGATCATCGCGCGTCGGCGGAAAAGTGGCCATCGTCACCGGCGCTGGATTGAACGAACGCGGTCTCAACATCGGCGGTGCTACCGCGCGGCTGCTGGCCAGCGAAGGGGCGCGGGTCCTGGTCGCCACGCGGACGGGCCGCGACGGCGAAGCTCTGGCGGACGTCATCCGTTCAGAAGGCGGGGAG
>DASULD010000073.1:0-3053 GCA_036278355.1 Sphingobium sp. | reverse complement strand
ACGGCGCCCGGCTTTTCGGCCTTTACAGTGTCGGTCATGGCTCTCTCCCGATTTCCGGCGCCCGTATCGGCGTCCGCTTCCAGGCACGGAAGGTCGCGGCAGGGCCGCGTTCCCGCTATCCGACGACATAGCAGCATAGGCTCACCCCAGCGGCCACGTTCGATCGGACGATGCCGAACCAGGCGCACGGCATCATTAGGAACAACGCAAAACAGGAGAGCGGGATGGACCCCAAAGTGCAGCGCCTCGTCGATCATTTCGAGATTCGCGAGGTCATCGAAGCCTATGTCCACGCCTGCGACCGATGCGATCGCGACGCCGTGGAAGATGTCTATCATCCGGACAGCTGGGACGACCATGGTCCGATGAAGATGACTGGTCCACAGTTCGCCGATGCGGTCACGGACTCGCTGAGTTCGGTCTGGAAGAACGCGACCCATCTGCTCGGCCAGTCCCGGATCAGGGTGGACGGCGACATGGCCGGCGCGGAAACGACGTTCTTCGCGTCACTGACGCGGGACGAGGACGGGACGGAAATGCTCGACCTCATGGTCGGTCGCTATGTCGATATCATGGAAAGGCGTGACGGCATCTGGGCCATCAAGGATCGCCGCTGCATCTCCGAATGGTCATCGAGCGGCCCCATCGGCGTGGACTTCATGCGCGGCGACCTTTTCATGCACGGTTCGCGCTCGACCGAGGACCCGTCCTATGACGTGCTGAAGCTGGTCGCCGGACGCGCTCGCATAGATCGATAGGGCGCAACCGGCCCGCCGGATAGAATGGCGCTTCCCTGCCGGCAGGCGGTACTCGCAAAGGAAAGCCGTGGCATGAGCATCTATATCGACGCAAAACCCTATCATGTCGCCTATGTCGTTCCGGATATCGACGCTGCCGTGGACCGGCTGCTGGCGGCGGGGATCGGCCCGGCGCATTTCATCCGCGGGACGGGCATGTCCGCGCGCTATCGCGAGGAATTGATCCATATCCATGTGTCGGCCGCGTTCATCGTCATCGCCGGACAGCTGACAGAGCTGGTGAGCCAGGACGACGACACGCGTTCGACCTTCACCGACTTCCTCGTCCGTAATCCTTCGGGCGGCCTGCATCATGTCGCCTATTACAGCGACGATTTCGACGCCACGGTCAAGGATGCGGAGGCGCGCGGCCTGCGCCTGAAGCCGCACATGGAATATGTCGATGAAGCCGGAAACGGCTTCGAATCCTATTATGAGCCGCAGGACGATCCCGACGCCGTTCTTTTGCAGTTGGCCCTGCCGAGCCCCCTCGATCCCGTCTATCGCGAGATCGTCGAGATCGCGGCCAGTTGGGACGGGTCCGACCCCCGCCGCGATTTCTGGGCGCTGGTCCCAGAAGGCACTTTCTGACCCCATCTCCTCCCTCGGGAGAAAATTATCCTGCGCCGCGCTTCAGGCGGGTCGCGGCCAGACCAGCTTCAGTTTCCGCACGGAGTTGACCATTCCGCGCTCCAGTATCGCGCCCTCGTCGGCGGCAACATCGAAGTCGGGAATCCGCTGAAGCCATTCCTCGATGAAAATGCGCATCTCAAGCCGTGCGAGCATGGCGCCGATGCACCGATGCTTGCCCTGCCCGAAGGTAGCGTGGCGGACATCCTTCCGGTGGAAATCGACGATTTCGGGATTATCGAAGCGGCGATCGTCCTGACCGTGGAACATCGTCTGGACGAGGACACGGTCGTCCTTGCGGAACAGCACGCCATCATGTTCGATATCGCGGGTGACCACGCGCGCGGTTCCGGTCGCCCCGTAAAAGCGCATCAGTTCGTCGATCGCCCGCGGTATGAGGGCATGATCTTCCCTGAGTTGCCGGCGATGGTCGGGATGCGTGGCAAGGAAGCGCGCGATGACGCCCATGGTCGCCATCACGGTATCCAACCCGCCCAGCAACACGTTCAGGATCATGCTGTGCCGTTCCTCATGGGTCATTTCCCGATCGAACACCTGGCCGCGCATGATCATGGAAATGACGTCCTCGCGCGTGCCTTCGGCGCGCTCGGCCATCAACGCGTCGATATAGGCGGACATCTGGCCATAACCCCAGACACGATCCTCCAGCGTTTGCGGGTGAACGGAGGCGTCCGCCCATTTCATGAGATTGGCCTTGTCGGATCGGGGCAGCTCGGCGAGCTGCAGGAAGATCTCAATGGGCAGGATCGCAGAAAATTCACTGACGAACTCGCACTCGCCCCTATCGACAAATCCTTCGATCAACTGAATCGCCAGGGCGCGGATATCCCGTTCCAGCTGCATGATCCTGGCCGGAGTGAATGCGGGCTGCAGGACGTTACGATAGGCCGAATGGGCAGGCCCGTCGGTCTCCAGCGGGATATTGATCAGCGGCTTTGCGCCGGCGGGGACGACCACGTCCTGCATGGAGAACAGGTCACCATCCCGCTGGCACATGTCGATCTCACGCGCGCGGGTGACGACCCAATGCCCTCCGTTGCGCGGTGTCCAGAAGATGTCAGGCGCCTCCCGGTGAATTCGGCGAACGATGTCGATCTGGTAATCGCTCGAAATTTCGCGCGGCGCTTCGTAGAGATCATAGTCGTAGACGCGATCGGCGGGCACATGATCGGGCCGAACGGTCGCCATTGTCTCTTCTGCCATGGTCATCCTCCAATATCCTGTCCGGGCGCGCTTCCTCTCTTCGGCCGGAAGGCCGCGCCTCGCGCCGCATCAGTGTAATTTCGCCAATGCCTCCGCGGAATAGCTGCCCAGCTTGTCCCACTGCCGGTCGCGCAGATCGCGGGTCCAATCCGGATTGGTAATCATCGCGCGCCCTACCGCAACGAGATCGCATTCGCCGCGTTGGAGCATGCCGACCACATGCTCGACACTGCGCGGGCATCGGCCATGCACTTGCCGCTCGGCAGGCCTGTCGCCCTCTTCCTTGCTCGGCAGCGGATCATGATCCAGCGAGATCGACCCGACGGTCACGGTGGGCTTGCCGGTGATCCGTTTCGTCCACCCGGCGACATTCAAGGGGCTTCCCTCGAATTCGGGTTCCCA
>DASULD010000072.1:0-5003 GCA_036278355.1 Sphingobium sp. | reverse complement strand
CATTGCTCGTCTCCGCCTTCATGGCCCACTATGTCCTCGCGAGCATCTTGCCGATCCAGGCGATAACGACCCTCATCATCTCGATCCTGCTCTATCCGCTGTTGCGCACAACCGTCCTGAAGCCGACGGGGAGGGGGTCTGGCCACCTTCCCGAGGCCATTGATGATCCGGTTACTATTTTGGACGGCGCCCCCGCAGCGTCTCCAAGCCAGGTCTCCTGACGACCTCGAAGCTGATTGAGAAAAGCTGTACAGATCGACCGAATATCAAGGGAGAATATCCATGTCATTACTGAACCAATTGGCTACGGCTCTCTCAAGCGGGTCGGTGGAGATCATCGACCTCACCCATACGCTGGAGGAGCGCACACCGATCTTCAAACTGCCTGACCAGTTCGCCCAGCAAATTCAGGTTTTCCGACTGGAGGAAATCTCCCGCTTCGATGAGCGCGGGCCGGACTGGTACTGGAACAATATTCACTGTGGTGAACATACCGGGACGCACTTCGACGCGCCGGTGCACTGGATTTCTGGCCGGCATTACGAAGATGGCGCGACCGACACGATTCCGGTCAGGAAGTTCATGGCTCCCGCCTGCGTGATCGACGTTTCCGAGCGCGCGGGGGAGGACGAAGAATTTGTAACCACCATGGACGACATTGAGAAATGGGAAGCCGAACATGGCCGTATTCCCGCCGGTTCTTGGGCCCTCATCCGTACGGGATGGTCATCCCGCAATTATACCGATCGGTTTCTCAATATGCGCGAGGATGGCGGTCACTGGCCGGGCAACCACCCCGATGTTGCAAAATTCCTGGCGCATGAGCGCGATGTTATCGGCATCGGTACCGAACCTGTTGGAACGGATGCTGGTCAGGGCGCCACCTTTTCCCAGCCGAATCCTTGCCATCACTACATGCATGGAAGCAATAAATTTGGCCTGTCGAGCCTTGCAAACCTGCATCTCCTGCCTCCCACTGGCTCAATGCTGATCACGCCGCCGCTCAAGATCAAGGACGGTTCGGGCAGTCCTTTGCGCGTATTGGCGTTGGTCGAGCGTTAAGCCGCACCATGCAAGCGGCCGCCGGCATTTGCTGGTGGCTGCCGGCTGGATTTATGCCAGGCTTGCACGAGGCAGCCTTGGTGCATTGCCTGACATGATGGTGCGTTGATCAGAATTCGTGCGCCCTCCGGGCTACTGTCATGGACATCATGCGCAAGGACTGGTCGACGAGCTTGGTCATCGCATGACGGCGGTTGTCGGTTATTACGGCTCGCATTGATTTTCGGGCGGGGTGGACACGGAGTTTTGAGATGAAGGTAGTTTTCATAGGTCTTGGACGGATGGGGCAGGCGATGGCCCGGCGGCTGCTGGATGCGGGCCATGACCTTGTGGTGTGGAACCGCACGCCGGATCGGCTGCGCGAACTGCTTGACCTGGGTGCGACGCAGGCCGATTCGATCGCGCAGGCCGCCGCGCTTGGCGCGCCTGTCATCACCATGCTCGCCAATGACGAAGCCCTGGCGCAGGTCGCGCAGGGGCCCGGCGGCCTGATCGAGAGCCTGCCGCCCGGCGGCCTGCACATCGCGATGGGAACGCACCGCAGCGACACGATCCGCAACCTGACCGCCGCGCATGCGAAGGCCGGCCAGATTCTCGTCGCAGCGCCCGTGCTGGGCCGGCCTACCGCCGTGGCGGCCGGGCAGCTCGGCATCATCGCGGCTGGACCCGCCGACGCCGTCGCGCACGCGCAACCGCTGTTCGACGCCATCGGCAGGCGGACTTTCGCCGCCGGGTCCGATCCCGCCACCGCCTCGCTGCTCAAGCTCACCAACAATATGGTGCTGGCCTGCGCGATCGAGGTCATGGGCGAGGCGTTCAGCCTGGTCGAGAAGTCCGGGGCCGATCCCGAAGCGATGCGCGATATTCTGATCGAGGGTCTGTTTTCCGGTCCGGCCTATAGCGGCTATTCGCGCGCGATCCTGGATCGCAGCTGGGATAATGTCGGCTTCACCGCAACCCTTGCCCTCAAGGATGTCGATCTCGCCCTCGCCACGGGTGCTGCCAATGGCGTTCCCCTGCCCAGCGCCGAGGTCTGCCGCGAGCGACTGGTGCGCGCGATCGCCGATGGCGATGCCGAGCGGGACTGGATCGTCATGGCCCTCGCCCAGGCCCGCGCCAGCGGACTTGCCTGATTTTCAACCCAATCCTATCTGCTCAACCATCAAGAGAAAGCCTTCAACCCATGACCAGCAAGCTCTTTTCGCCGATTACGCTGCGCGAACTCACCCTCTCCAACCGCATCGTGGTCTCGCCCATGTGCCAGTATAATTCCAACGAGGGCTCTGCCAATGACTGGCATCTGGCCCATCTGGGCGGTTTGTCGATGGGCGCCGCGGGCCTGGTCATGGTCGAAATGACGAACGTCGCGCTGGACGGCCGGATCTCGCCGCGCTGCGCCACCCTGTGTTCGGACGAGAATGAGGCCGCGCTGAAGCGGGTCGTGGATTTCTGCCGCACCTATGGCGTTGCCAAGATGGGGATCCAGATCGGGCACGCCGGGCGCAAGGGATCGCAGCAGCCGCCGGCACTGGGCGGCAAGGCATTGACCGCAGAGGAAGGCGCCTGGGAAACGGTCGGACCGTCGGCCATCCCGTTCGGTGACTTTCCGGCGCCCCGCGCACTGACCAGGGCCGAGATGCTCGACCTGATCGAAGCCCACCGCCAGGCCGTCGCGCGCGCCGAACGGATCGGTTTCGACCTGATCGAGATGCATGGCGGACATGGCTACCTCATCCACCAGTTCCTCTCGCCGCTCGCCAACCAGCGCACCGACGAGTTCGGCGGGTCGCTGGAAAACCGCATGCGCTTCCCGCTCGAGGTGTTCAAGGCGATGCGGGCGGAATGGCCCGCGCACAAGCCGATGGGCATTCGCGTGTCGGCGACCGACTGGGTCGAGGGCGGCTTCAACCCCGACGAGGCGGTCGAGTTCGCCAAGGCGCTCAAGGCGCTCGGATGCGACTTCATCGACGTCACCACCGGCGGGCTCGATCACCGTCAGCAAATTCCGCTGGCGGCCGGCTACCAGGTGCCGTTCGGCGAACGGATCCGCAAGGAAGCGGATATCCCGACCATGTCGGTCGGCCTCATCGGTGGCAGCGCCCAGCAGGCTGAAGAGATCATCGCCTCCGGCAAGGCCGATTTCGTGATGATCGGCCGCGACGCGCTCTACGACCCTCGCTGGGCATGGCACGCGGCCGAGGAACTCGGCGCGACGACCGACTATGCGCCCAAATACGGCATGGCCAGGCCCGCGCTTCGCCCGCAGCTGTATCCCAACCACCGCGCACCTGCCTGAGCGCGCGCATGCTGACTCCCAAACAGGATATGAGGACGCCGGTCACAGTGCTGACCGGCTTTCTCGGCAGCGGAAAGACCACATTGCTCAATCGCGCCCTGCGCGATCCGGCGATGACGCACACCGCCGTGATCATAAACGAGTTTGGAGAGATCGGGATCGATCACGCCCTCACCACGGCGAGCGACGATACGATCATGGTGCTGGAAAATGGCTGCCTGTGCTGCACGGTCTTTGGCGACCTCATCCAGACCCTCAACCGGCTCTATCATGCCCGTGAGGCCGGCGAGGTCGATTTCAACCATGTCGTCATCGAAACCTCCGGCCTGGCCGAGGCGGGCCCCATCCTCCAGGCTTTCCTGTCCGAACCCACGCTTGAGGGGCTCTTCCGGATGGGCGCGGTCGTTGCGACCGTCGATGCGGTGAACGCGGAGGCAACCCTGGCGGATCATCCCGTTTCCGTGCGGCAGGTCGCGCTGGCGGACAGCATTCTCCTGACCAAGACGGACCTGCTGGAACCTGCGGAGCGGGCAGCGCGCAAGGCGGCGCTGATCGCCCGCCTGGGCCAGATCAACCGCACCGCTCCTGTGCTGGAAAGCGATGACCTGGCGGCCGATCCGGTGGGCGTGATGCGCAAGCTGATGGCCGATCCGAGAGAGGATCCACAAGCCGCGAAGAGCTGGATGGAGGCCGCCCTTGGCGCGGCTCCCACCCATGAAGCGGCGGATGCGGAGCATGGCCATGAAGCGCATGCGCATGACAGTGGCATCGCGTCGTTCAACCTGATCCGGGACGAGCCGCTCCCGCGCGAGGCTCTGAACCTGCTGCTGACGTCCCTGGAAAAGCATCTCGGCGCCAATCTGCTCCGGGTGAAGGGGCTGGTGAATGTCAGGGAGGAACCCGGCCAGCCCGCCGTCATCCAGGGCGCGCAGCATCTGCTGCACAACCTGACCTGGCTTCCCGAATGGCCCGACGAGGATCAGCGCACGCGCATCGTCTTCATCACCCAGGATCTGCCCGCCGGCGAACTGGAAGAAATGGTGACATTGCTCGATCGCGTCGCACACCGAACCGCCCTCGCACGCATGAACGCAGGCGGAGCAGAACCCGCAAGGCCCATCTGAATATGTTTCGGCTCCGGCCACCTGCAGACCGCAAGGGGTGTCGCGCCCGGCGGCCGGAGCTTAACCAAGGGCCGGAAGCTGCCCTCGAAATTGCGCGGGAGCCTCAGCTGGCCGATTACGGACACTCCAGAGATTCGACTTTCCCGACGGACGCCCTTATCTTTGTCGCCTTGCCGCATTCTGAAAGAGCAAGATGATTGAAATGTACCTGAACGACAAGAATGACAAGTCGGCCCTTTCTGCAGTGGACACCATCGCCACGCCGGAGGGGGCTGGCGAGCGGCAAACGGCGACGTTGACCCAGTCCGTCTATGCGCAGTTGCGCGCCGACATTCTCAGCGGGCGGATGCGTCCGGGCGAGAAGATCCGTGCCGAAGCCGTGCGCAAGCGGTTCAACACGGCCAGCAGCCCCGTTCGGGAAGCGCTCAACCGGCTTCTTTCAGAAGGCTTCGTCGCGCTCGAGGAGCAGAAGGGCTTTCGTGTCGCGCCGGTGAGCGCCGAGGAGCTGAAGGAACTCGTCA
>DASULD010000071.1:0-2782 GCA_036278355.1 Sphingobium sp. | reverse complement strand
GATTTCTCCGAACTCGTTTATTATGACCGCGGTACGTGTCATCGCGGGATCGCTTAGCGCGCGATTGAGCAGCGTGGTTTTTCCGCTGCCGAGGAAGCCGGTCAACACTGTGACCGGCGTCCTCATATCCTGTCTGGCGTTCGGCATGCGTGACCTCAGGCTGATGCGCGGTGGTTGGCGTACAGCTGTGGCCGGAGCGCTGGCCGAGCCATGCCGTACTTGAGCGCATAGTCAGCCGTTGCGCCCAGTTCCTCGGCGGCATGCCATGCCCAGCGGGGGTCGTACAGCGCGTCACGGCCGATCACCACGAAGTCCGCCTTGCCGGAGGCTATGATGTCCTCAGCCTGCCGGGCACCGCCACCGATCAGGCCGACCGACATGGTCGTGATATCCGCCTCCTTGCGGATCCTTTCGCCAAACGGCACCTGATAGCCGGCAGCCAGCGGAATTTTCTGGCGGTGATCGAGCCCGCCCGTGGTGACGTCGATGAAGTCGCACCCGAGCGCCTTGAGCGCCTTGGCGAACTCGACCGCCTCGTCGGGGTTGAAGCCTCCGTCGACCCAGTCGGTTGCGGAAACGCGAATGCCCAACGGCTTGTGCGCCGGCCATTCCGCCCGCATCGCCTTGAACACCTCAAGCGGAAAGCGCATGCGGTTTTCCAGCGATCCACCATACTCGTCGGTGCGCTGGTTGGCGAGCGGCGAGAGAAACTGGTGGATGAGGTAGCCATGTCCGCCATGCATCTCGATCAGGTCGAACCCGATCCGTTCGGCGCGCGCGACGGCCTGGCGATGGGCTTCGACGAGGTTGGCCATCTCATCCTTGTTCAGTGCGCGGGGAGCCGGGTAGTCGCCGAACGGGATCGCCGATGGTCCGACCGTTTCCCATGCCCCTTCTTCTGCCGTCAATGCCTTGCCGCCCAGCGCCGGCGGCTGCTGCGAGCCTTTGCGTCCGGCGTGCCCGATCTGGATTCCCAGCTTGGCGACGCCATAGGTGCGGCAGAAATCCACGATGCGCTTCAGCGCGGCCTCATTCTCATCGGAACACAGGGTGGCGCAGCGTGGCGAAATCCGGCCCTCCGGCGAGACGTTCGTCATCTCGACCATGACCAGGCCCGCAGCGCCCATCGCCAGACCGCCGAGGTGGACCAGATGCCAGTCGTTGGCCGAGCCCTCGTTCGAATTGTACTGGCACATGGGCGAGACGACGATCCGGTTGGAGAGGGTGAGGTCGCGCAGGGTGATCGGTGAAAAGAGCGTGCTGGTCATCGGTTGAAGCTTTCCTTGGATGGTAGGGCAAAAGTGAGGTTGGGTGAAATCAGGCAAGTCCGCTGGCGCGGGCCTGGGCGAGGGCCATGACGATCCAGTCCCGCCCGGCATCGCCGGCGGCGATCGCGCGGGACAGACGATCGCGGCAGACCTCGGCGCTGGGCAGCGGAACGCCGTTGGCGGCGCCCGTGGCGAGGGCGAGATCGACATCCTTGAGGGCAAGAGTTGCGGTAAAACCGACATTATCCCAGCTGCGATCCACGATCGCGCGCGAATAACCGGTATAGGCCGGACAGGAGAACACACCTTCGGTCAACACGTCGCGCAGCGTTTCGGGGTCGGCTCCGGACTTCTCGACCAGGCTGAACGCCTCGCCCATGACCTCGATCGCACAGGCCAGCACCATATTGTTGGTGAGCTTCAGCAGCGAGGCGGTGGCGGGATCGGACCCTGCGGCGAATGTCCGCCTGCCAATGGCGTCGAACAGCGGCTGTGCGTGCGCGATGGCGTCGGCCGGTCCCGCCGCGATGATGCCGAGCTGCCCCGCGGCTACGGCAGTAGGCCGGCCAAGCACGGGAGCCGCTACGAGAAGCTGACCCGCCTCGGCGTGCGCGGCGGTCAGAGCGCCGATCGTGTCGCTGCGGTGGGTTCCCATCGCGATGTGCAGGCCCCCGGTCGGGAGACTCTCGATCAGGCCGCCTGGGCCTTGAGCGACCTGCGCAAGGGCGTCATCATCGGCCAGCATGGTGATGACAGGCGCGCCAAGCGCGGCCGCCTGCGCAATCGAGTCCGCCATGGTTGCGCCGAGATCAAGAAGTTCGCCAAGCCGATCCGGCGTGCGGTTCCAAACCACAAGATCATGGCCCGCATCAAGCAGCCGCCGGGCCATCGCCTGGCCCATGCGCCCAAGACCTATGAAAACCACCTTCACGATAATGCTCCAAATTCACCCCAACCGCGCATCAACGCGAGCCGTAATAACCGACCACCGCGCAGCATAACGCCCAGAACACCGGCCATTCGCTTCCCCCGATGTGCCAGAGCCACTTGCGCGACACGACGAAGTTCGAGGCTGCCGCGATCAGCAGGTAAATGCACGCCAAGTAAGCAGCGTAGACCGTCAGCATGCCGAGCACCAAACAGACTGCCAGCACGACCTCGAGCGCCATCGCCACATACGACCAGAACTGCGGTGGATTGAAGCCAGCGAGCTTGAAGAAAGCAACCGAGGCCTGCCGTGCGGTAATTTTCCCGACGACGTGCGGAATGAAGAAGGCGCCACACAAAACCCTCAGCACCGCGTAGCCATTCGTCATGTCGAAGGCGTAGTTCACGGCGTATTCCTCCTCATGCTCCAGGCACGCCGGCCCGGGGGAATATCGGCCCAGACTTTTGCTGCCACAACCCCACTCTATTTTTGCGCGCCCAGCGAGGGGCGGGCTTCGCAATTTAATACGGAAAGACGCTTGACAGCGCAAGAAAAAATCGACAATTATTCCATAACATCAAAAATA
>DASULD010000070.1:0-5974 GCA_036278355.1 Sphingobium sp. | reverse complement strand
TCGCCAGCGCGGACAGGAATGTACGTGTCGCAGGCATGGGAACTCCTTCTCCATATGTTATGATAGAGAAGGTGCCTGTTTAGAGCGAAGTGATGTGCTTTTTTTCGGGGAAGCATCAGCACAACATGTTGTTTGGCAGGCCAAAGCCGTAGTTCCCATCGATCGGGACAAAGGAGCAAGGGTCGCACCAGCGGGTTGGCGTGCCAGGTGCCACCACGCATCAGAGCTGCTTTTTCCGCGTCATTCTGACATATTTACTTGCCATAGTGATGGTTCATATATCATAGTTGCCACATGATAACGTCACAACAGATGCGCGCCGCCCGCGCGTTGCTGGGCATCGACCAACGTCGGCTCGCCGAAATGGCGGGCCTGTCGCTACCGACGATTCAGCGGATGGAGGCGTCAGGCGGACAGGTGCGCGGCGTAATCGACACGCTGGTCAAGGTCATTACCGCACTGGAAAACGCGGGGATCGAGATCATAAACGAAGCCGCCGCGAGCAGTGGCGGAGGCCGCGGCGTTCGTCTGCGCGAGCCCGAATGAGTTCGGGTCACGGCGTGCGGCAAAGGCTCACACCCAAGCTGTGGACCGTGCTGAAGGAGGGGTATTCCTTCCCCCGGTTCCGCGCAGATGCAATGGCAGGCCTGACGGTCGCGATCGTCGCGTTACCACTGTCGATGGCCCTAGGGGTTGCCAGCGGGGCGTCTCCGGACAAGGGGCTGGTGACTGCGGTGGTCGCGGGGCTGCTCATTTCGGTGCTCGGCGGTTCCCGTGTGCAGGTGGGCGGGCCTACCGGCGCCTTCGTCGTTGTCGTGTTCAACATCATCGCCACCCACGGCTATGACGGGTTGCTGCTCGCGACGCTGCTGGCGGGGTTCATCCTGACGGGCGCGGGGCTGATGAAACTGGGCCGGATGATCCGTTTCATTCCACACCCAGTCATCACCGGCTTTACAGCGGGCATCGCTGTCATCATCGCATCTTCGCAGGTGAAGGACTTTTTCGGCCTCAGCATGGAAAATGTCCCGGCGGATTTTCTTCCAAAGTGGCAGGCCTATCTCCGCGCGGTCGGCTCCATCGATATGCCGACGCTCGCCGTCGGAGCAGGTGCGCTGGCGCTGGTGGTGGCACTACGCCGTTTCGCGCCCAGACTGCCCGGCTTCCTCGCCGCCATAGTGGCCAGCTCGCTCGCGGCGTCGGTGCTGGGCCTGCCGGTCGAGACGATTGGCTCGCGCTTCCCCGATATCCCATCCGGTCTTCCCGCGCCCGCCCTGCCGAATATCTCGGTGGCGGCCGTTACACAGGTGCTGCCATCGGCCTTCACCATCGCCTTTCTCGCGGGCATAGAAGCGCTGCTTTCGGCTGTCGTAGCGGACGGGATGGCCGGTACACGCCACAGGTCAAGTCAGGAACTGGTTGGCCAGGGAGTCGCGAATATCGGTTCGGCGCTGTTCGGAGGTCTCCCCGCCACTGGAGCCATCGCCCGTACCGCCACCAACGTGCGCGCGGGCGGGCGCACGCCTGTCGCGGGTATCATGCACGCGTTGTTCCTGCTGCTGTTCGTGCTCTTCGCGACCGATCTTATGGCCTATGTGCCAATGGCCGCGCTCGCTGCGATCCTGTTTGTCGTGGCATGGGGCATGAGCGAGATCGGGCGGTTTATCGCGCTCATGAAACTTGGAGGCAGCGACCGTACCGTCCTGCTCCTCACGTTCGTCCTCACGGTGTTCGTGGACCTTACGGTGGCGATCGGCGTGGGCGTGACCGTCGCATCGCTGGTGTTCATGGCGCGCATGAGCGAGGCCGTCGAGTTCGGTGACGACGACGGCCCTGATGACGAAGGGCAGGAGGAACAGACGCAGCGCGACAGCTTGCCCCCAGGGGTGGAGGTGTTCCGCATCAACGGGCCGCTTTTCTTCGGGGTGGCGGGGGAGTTGCTCGATACGTTGCGCCGCATGGGCCAGAAGCCGGGCGTTATCATTCTGCGGATGCGGCTCGTCCCTTTGCTGGACGTCAGCGGGATCACGATGATCAAGGAGTTTGTCGAGCAGACGCGCCTTGCCGGTACGCGGCTCATTCTGTCCGGAGTCCGGCCCGAACCGAGGGCAATGCTCAGTCGCGCAGGTCTGGTCGAAGGCGAAGACCTGTATTTTGTGCCTGACTATCGGGCAGCGCTGGCATTGGCCAGTTCCTGGACTGAGACGCGGGAGTCCCGGTAGCGCACGTGCGCTTCAGGTCAGGATGTTGCGCGTATAGATTTCACTCACCTCGCAGATGGGTTCGCCGCTCGACGTGCGCATAAGCGCGCGATGGCGCAGCAGCCGCGCAGGCAGACCTCCCCTCGGCCGCGTGCCGCCCGGGCGCCACAAACGCTCCGCCGAGAGGGTCTCGCGCGTGGGAAGGAGCGGCGACACCACCGCGCCGAAGGGAATCTCGTCCTCCGCCAGCATCATCCGCATCGCCCCGGTCAGCCGCGCAGGCACGAACCAGTTTTCCGCGTCGGAAAGGATCCTGCCCCGATATATGAGCCATACGCGGCGGTAGGCAATGTCTTGCGGTCCGGGCACTTCAAGCCGGTCAAGAACGTCCGCTGGCGGCACGACGTCGGGGCCAGGCCGCAGCCGCGCATGCAGGCCCCTGTGACCCTGCCCTGTTGGTATTCCGATCCACAGTGCAAGCGTAGCCGTTGCGCTGTCGCTAGCGCGCAGCATCGTGTCGAAACGATCCAATTTCCCGCTGAGGGTTTCCGGTGCAAACGCCAGGTTACCGACCAGCCCGGTTTCGGACGAAAGGAGCCGCATACCTGTTCTACCAAGATTTCCGTGGCAATCAGGCGGTGGTGGGTGCTGGCTGCAGGCAACCCGGCAGCGCCTCGTGAAACCAGACGGTCAACAGCGCGGCCCCTCTCTCGTCAGTGATCTCGAACCGATGGCTGCTCAGATCGCGCTGTTCGACGATGGCGGTGGCCCACATGTGGCGGGCCCATTCGAGCGCGGCGTCACGCGCAGCGGCCAAATCCGGAAGGAAGCTGCCTTCCGGATCCGTGATTTTGACAGTGTCGGTTCTGACATGAAAAAAGAAGCACGTCATATCGAACACCCGTAAACTCCAGCCCGTTAACGGTATAATGCCTCACATTCCGACGGGGCTATAAGCCGCTCAAAGTCCGCTTCGAATCGGCCATAAGCCTTCCCGGCGAGTCGTTCCAGCGCGGAACGGTCCCGGACGATTATCAGGGCACGAACGGACCTGATAATCCCGTGCCCTTCCAGTGCATGCAAGGCCGTCGTAACTGTCGGCCTCTGGACGCCAAGCATCTGGGCCAGCGTCTCGTGCGTAAGCGCAAGCTCATCGCCCGGGTGGCGATCATGCGCCATAAGCAACCATCGTGCAAGGCGTTGTTCGACCGAACATTTGGCATTGGTTAACACCGTGCGCGCCATCTGCATTCCGGTGTAGCGGACATAGCGCAGCATCGTCGTACGCAGCGTGGCGCTGCGATCTGCCACCGAACGAAGGGCGTCGGCCGGGATATGATATCCTTCCCCGCCGACCTGAACGACGACCGTGTGAAAGGAGCTAGTGCCGCCCAGAAGAGCGCTGGTGCCCACCAATCCGTCACGGCCGCACAACGCAACCTCAATGAATGAACCGTCGCCGAAGGTCGCGAGTACGGAGGCCAGGCCCCGTGTCAGGAAGTACCCGCTGTCGATTGGCTGTCCCGGTGCAACCAGCGAGGTGCCTCGCTCGAGGGAAACATAGGTGAGATGGGGCCGGATGAGCTCGAAATCCGATTGAGCAAGGACGTCCAGCAGCAAATTGCCGGAACATTCCACTTGTGCACCCAACATCCTCATAGCGCAGGCTTCGGCTCCGGAAATCCAGTCAACCTACTTCACCGAGCTTTTCCATAAGGTTCAATAGCATAGATGAATAAACGCAGACAACGCAGACAACGCAGATCGTCAGGAAGCCGAACGTTCCGTCAGATCCGCGCCCAGAGACCGGCGCTCATATTCTGCCGCAAGCCGCATGTGGATGGCCCGGACATGGAAAGAGGTCGCTTTACTGGCCATCCGCCGCTCCTGACAGGCCCTGCGCGCATAGTAGCAGACGTCATTTGATTGGGTCACGCTGTGCCTCCAGCTTGAAACTCGGTCCATTCGATCACCCATCCCATTCTCTCCGGACGTTCACTGCGACGCGAGTTCCCCGGTCGGCGGCGAGTCTGCGGAATTTCTTGCGGCAACCGATGCAAGATAAAGATCGATCATGTGTTGCCGCAGCTGCAATGCGGTGCTGCTGGCACGATCGGCTGTTGCCAAGAGCGTGGCGACGAGCGGATGATCCCTTTCGCTGTCCCTGACACCGTCGACAGTCACCGCACGATCCGGCGGTATTGAATACAACATCCGCCTTGCAAGATCGGACACCGAATTCGACGCCACTGCATAGCCGAATGTCATGCTGTTGGCGAGTTGTTGCACCGTTCTACTATACAGCCGCAACGCTTCGCCGCCGTCGAGCACGACCTGAAGGTTGTGCTCGATTGCCTTGCTGCCCTCGTCGATACTCCAGCGCAAGGCCCTGTCGAACGGGTCCGGCGCCGGTTTCGGAACGGCCGTGGCGGGCGCGGAAACCGGCCGCGCCGCTTTATTTTGCTTCATCATCACTATCCCTCCGCCTCAACCGTCGATAACGGCCCACAAACGCCGGAGCAGATCGTCGGCGTCCGTCGGCGAAAGCCTGACCCCGGACGCGGCGGGTTCAAGATTCCAGGAACGATGGGGAGTTGATGGCGAATAATCACGCCGATGAGACTTGTTCTTACGGGTATTGGACCTAATAAATCTTCTCGCCATGGGCGGCATCCTCTCTCCCCACCTCAAGTCGATGATAGATTATGTGTTCAACTATGTCGGCAATTCTCAAACGAATGTTTTCGTTTTCAAACCCGAAACCACGAGACAGCGGCAATATAGCGCCACCTCTCGCTTCCCACGAAGAGGACGTTAACCACGAGTTGGACGATTCTCCAAACTGAAACTCTGTCAGCTATCATACAGACGCGTTGGAGGTCGGGGATTTCCGGTGTGCGGGATTCGGGTGGGTTTTCCTTGTGCAAACAGCCCAAAGTGATGGTATCGGCCGGTAGCACCGTGCTGGATGGGAGATCAGTCGATGGCGGCCATCGGGCACCGCTTTCCGGATGTTTTTGTCCGAACTGGAGGAAGTCGGCGGCCCCTTTGGCCGACCCGCAGGGCCCCGCACGCCATTCCTTTGTGCGCCTGCACCGGCCTGGCGAACGCTCTGCGAGAGCCCGGCGCCCAGGCGGATTTTGCCAAATCGGACCAAATGCGGGGGGCCATCCGACCGGGTTACGCCATATTGGTGGCCCTCGGACCGGGTGCGGATAAACCAACAGGGAGAAGCAGGGCATGAGCAGCCTCCAGACGCCGCCATTCCGCCCGGACGGCTCCGGCGCTGCGCACGGCGATCTGCCGACTTCCCCTGCGAACCATCCGCCTGACTGGAGTCAGTATTTCGGCCAGGCCGAGCAGGTATCGATGATGATTTGCGCCGATTCGCAGTCTGGGGTCGCTGCGGGCCATCTGGAGAAAATTGCAACTGCCCTGGGCCATCGGGTGCTGTGCAGCGTTCCGCTGAACGAAGCGGACGCGCGTTTGTCCGCGACAGTGGACGTCGACGCCGTCGTGGTCGCCTGTTCCGGAACCGAGCCGGAACTGGAGGCGCTGCTCGCGCGACTTGATACGATGGGCGAGACGCAAGGCCTGAAGCTCGTCGTGATTGTCGAGTTGGCGGGGCTGGATCACGTACATGCCCTTTTACGATCACCCAACGTGGCGTTGCTGTGTCAGCCCCACCCCGAGGACGTGGTCGTAGCGATGGTCGCGTTAAGCTGGCAGGGTGCGAATCGTACCCAGCTCGCCGACATCGCGCGCGACGGGGA
>DASULD010000069.1:0-4538 GCA_036278355.1 Sphingobium sp. | reverse complement strand
CGATCTGAAGCGTGACGATGTTGCGCGTTGGGAAATGACGCCGAGCCCCGTTGAGTACGACATGTACTACAGCGGCTGACCAGCGCGCTTTGTTATGGGGGAGGCCCGGCGGGAAACTGCCGGGCCTTTTTCTTTGGACGCGATCCGCAAGGTCAGTCGAAAAGCTCGTCCAGCCAGGATTTCCGTTTCTTGTAATAGGGTTTCTGGTGATGGCCCGGCTGGCCCTGCATACCCCACGGCTGCTGCGGCGGCGGTGCTGGCTGCGGCTGCTGGGCGGGAGCCGCACCGGTCGCGCTACGCTCGATGATCTTGTCGAGTTCACCCCGGTCGAGCCACACGCCCCGGCATTGCGGACAATAATCGATCTCTATGCCCTGCCTGTCGCTCATCGCGAGGCCTGCCTTGCAGACCGGACAGAGCATGGCCGAGACGGCTTCAGGACTGCGCATGTGATACCTCCATTGGTGGTCAATAATCCTTGGACGCCCTGATCGTCGCGCTTTCGCGGCCCAGCGTAGAAATACTGGACAAAAGCGAGAGCCAGCGCGTGATCTGATATTCGATCCGGGTCGCGGAATAGCCCTGCCCGTCCGTCACCAGTTCGATATAAATCTTGCGAGTGAGATACTTGCCTGCGGCGATCGCGGTTCCCTGCCCCGTCACCGGGTCGGCCGGAATGATCCTCAGCCGGTCGAGCCCGGCAGCCCGGCGTACCGCGTTGATGGGATCGAGGCCGCCGCCGCTCCCCCGCAACGACGCTACCGACGAGGCGAGCTGCAGCGCCTCGGGAGCCGATAGTTGAGTGATCGACGATCCGAACAGCAGGCGCGAGAGCAACTCATCCTCCGGCAGGGCAGGCACGCTCGTGAACGAAATCTGCGGGTTCTCACTGGTGCCGGTGATGCGGATCGTGGCGTCGAGGTCATCGACCGCCGCCTCTGCGGTGATGTCCAGCGTCGGATTGGCGGGCGTCCTGCCGTCAAAGCGCAACATGCCCTCGGTCAGGTCGAAGCGTCTGCCGGCGAAGTCATAGGTGCCGCGCACCAGATTTGCCGTGCCGACGATGCTCGGCTGATCGACGCTGCCGCCGATATGAAGGTCCATGCGCCATTCGCTCGAAAGGCCCATGCCCCGCACCATCAGGCGGTTGCGCGCGTCGGCATCGATATCCAGCCGCCACGGCTCCGCGCGGCGCGGAGCGTCGAAGTCCTGACCCCGCCGCACGTTCTTCTCTATGATTTGCAGCTGCGGGATCTGCGCGACGGCGGCGGCGCGGCCCAGAGCGAAGCGGCTGCGCACGACATCAAGATCACCGCTGATAACCCCGCCGTTGCCATCGGACTGGATCTGGATCGGCCCATTCACTGTGGCGCCGATATCGTCGCGGTTCAGCAGCTCGGCGTTGTTTGCCTGCATCTTCATGTCGATGCCGACACCGGCCCCCAGCGAAAAGTCGAACGTCCCCACGCCCTCGACCGTTCCGCCATTGGGTGTCGATCCACGCAGCTGCCTAAACACGAGCTTCGATCCGTCAAAGCGTGCGCGCGACTGAATATGCGACAGGCGCATACCCGTGACCGGGCTTTCCAAAGCGGCGTCACGGGTCATCAGCGCGCCCTCGATCAGCGGATTGGCCCCGGTGCCCCGCACATCGGCCGTCATCGCGACCGGGCCGGTAAGATCGATGATTTCGGTCCGCGTGATGCGCCATACGGCCTCCGCCGGACCCACATAGCGCAATTGCGCGCGCAGCGGCGCGGCGCGCAGACGTTCCATCAGGGCACCCCGCCCCAGCGGTCTCAGCAGCGCCTGACCGCGCCCGATAAGAGTCCCCTTCTGGCTGAGAACGGTGCGCAGGGCGAGGGTATCACGCGTCAGCTCCGCGTTGACGCCCACGTCGATCGGCATGGATGTGCGCGTCACACCGGACCGGCTCAGGCCCTTGATTTTGAGACCCAGCGTGCCCGCAGGGACCCCGCCTTTCTGCCGGGCATAGGAAAGCTCTCCACTCGCGGTCCCGGAAAGGCCAAGGTCGAGATTTGCAAGATCGAGCAGGGAAAGCGGCAGGTCGCGCAATGTCATGGCGAGCCGCGTTTCCGCACCAACCTCCGCAGCGGCGACCCGTGCGCTTCCTCCGCCATAACGCAGGATGAAAGGATCGGCCGCCCAGCCTCCCTCGACCCGACGCAGACGCGCGCGCCCGTCCACCGACAGAGAACGACCGTCGAGCGTGCCGCCAAGGTCAAGGACGATCGCATCGGGCGCGATGTCGGCCTCTATCTGCAGGTTGAAGGAGCGGCCCTGCTGGCCCGCCACATTTGCGCGGAGCTGCCCTGCGCCGCCTGCCATCCGCAGGTTCGCGGCGAAGCGGTTGACGCGAAAGCCGCCATAGCGCAGGCCGCGTCCGGTCAGCGTCAGGTCGATGGTCGCGCCGCCGGAACCGAAAACGAGGTTGCCCTCCAGCCTACCGCGCCGGATGTCTATCGGGGTCGGACCGGCGAAATGCGCATCGTCGAGCCGCAGGCTCACGTCGACCCGCTGCGCCCCGCCCGTCACGGACAAGTCCACCGTGCCGTGAGCAGCGCCTGAGAAAAGCAGCCGTCCGGAGACCCCGCCGTCCACAAGGACCAAGCGGCCCTGCGCCTGACCGCCGTTTATCCGCAGCAGGTCTACCCGGATTGCCGCAGGTCCCGCGCGCGGGGTTTCAATCGCGCCATTCGCCTCGAACGGCCCGAGCATGGACTGACCGGACGCCCGGAATGCGAAACCATCGCGTTCGGGTCGAAGCTCGACATGCACGTCCGCAAGACCTGCGGCGTCAAGCGGACGCTGCAATACCAGATCGACCGTGGGACGGCCGGGAGTGCCCGAAACGGTGAGCCGGTATGGCCCATATTGGAGATGCCGTCCGCCACCGGCAAGCCGGATCGTGCCATCCCGGTTACGGATCGCCATGCCGGCGAAGCTCAACCGGGGCGAGCGCAACACAATGTTGCGCAGCGTCAGCCGACCATCGGCTCCCAGCGCGACATCCGCCTCGACACGTGGCAGACCTCCTGTGAGGCCGCGCAGAGTCGCGTTATCCACCCGCCGCATCGAAGCCATTACCCGGCCCGCCACGGTGAAGCCGCCACGCGCGTCCGGCACGGCCCGCAGCCGGGACTGCAGATCGAGCACACCCAGGCCCGGCACCTCAAGCCTGGTAATCCCGCCGGTCAACAGAATGTCGTAACGCCCGGTATCGAGCTGGATCAGCACGACCAGCCGCGCATCGAGCCTGTCGGAGCGCAGTGTCATCGGCGTGCTCGTGATGACGCCGTCCCTGATCTGCAACGTGCCCTTGATCCGCGCATTACGGAGCACCGATGCAATGACGTCGCCTTGCCCTGCGATGCGCGCCACACTCATATCGACAGGCACAAATGTCGGGTTCCGACCGCTACCAAGCCTGCCCTGACCCGCCGTACGGACGGTTTCGAGTACCGTAGTGCCAAAGCGCATCCGCCGCGCCTTCAGCAGATATTCAAAGCGGGTGGAGGAGAACGGCCCGTTAAGGCGCAGCCGCGCGACAAGACCTTGCGCTCCAAAATTTTTGAGCAGCGCGCCCGGCTTCTTCAGGCTCGTGTCGATGAGCAGGTTGTCGAAGCCCCGTCCGGCCAGATGGAGCCCCCCGGTCGCGTCGAGCCGGATCGCGTCTGATTCCGCAACCCAGCGGCCGGACAGGAGCCGGTTTTCATATCTGCCTTCCGCCCGAAGATCGAGGCGGGGCGAGGCAAGCCGCGCGAGAAGGCCGCCGTTGGCGATTGCGGCCCCCGCCACCGCACCTTCTACCCGGTAGGCGCCATCGCGCAGGCGGATGGCGAAACCCGCGGCGGACTCGCCCGCCAGCGTAGCGACGAGCTGGCCGTTCCAGTTGCTCCAGTCGCCGTCACCTTCCAGACGCAGATTGGCGTCCTGTTTCAAACCGGCCATGGCCGCGAGCAATCCATCGGCCGGGGCGTTCACCGTGACGTCGATGTCGAAACGGTCCTCATCGGGTCGGCTGTCGAGCGAAAGGAGCAGTCGGTCGCCACCGTGCAACGCCCGCGCCGCCAGATCGACGACCGCGCGTCCGCTTCGGATGTCGACATTGCCGCGCAAGGTGAAAATGTCGGCGCGCCCCGTCACCGCTCGCTCGACGTGGAGGCGCCCGATCTCCAGCCGCATGATCCGTATGTCGAAATCCGGCAGTATCTTTCCGCTGGGCCGCTTTGACGGCCGCAATCGGGGCATCCGGTGCAAGCGCGCGCGCGGGATCAGCAGCGAGTCGATTTCCAGCCGGTTGGAGATCCAGGCGACCGGCCACCAGTCGAGCCTGATCGTGTCGGCGGAAAGAAATACACCCTGGGGATCGGAGAGGCGGACATCGTGCAGTACCGCCTTGTTATAGATGCTCCCCCCGATCCGCCCGACCTTGATGCGCAGACCCGATTCCGGTTCAAGCATTTCGATCTGCCGCGCCACGAACCGGTGCCCGGAAGGACTGTCCAGCCACATCA
>DASULD010000068.1:0-3067 GCA_036278355.1 Sphingobium sp. | reverse complement strand
CTCGGCATAACGCTCAAAGACGTTTAACCAATCCTCATCAGGACCACCGAGATTCCCAGAAGACTCAAATGTTACATGTTCTGTATTAGCAGTTAAATCCGCTAACATCGCAGTCGCTACTGCTTCGCGGTTCAACTGCTTCCGATAAGATTTGCGAACAAGCACGTCGACGGCCCGTTGAATGGTTTCCTTATCTGCGCCAGCTTCTGCAGCTGCAGCTTTGGCAATTGATGCCTCAACTAAAGTGTATGCCTGAGTCTGAGCATCGATCTTCGCTTTTTTCTGAGCCAACCACGCGACCGGTATATCGACTGCAGCGCCGACAAGGCGGTCTAAAGCCTTTAGGCTTGCGGGAACTAGCGCCTTAGGCACCGCAGCGATTTCTTCGCCAATTTGTGCTGGAAGATTGCTTGGTTCCTGTGGTTCGGTCATCTATGCACGTTGCCACGGAGAACAAACCGTGACAATCGGTTTTGGAATAGTACGTTCATATTGGCCTAATTAGCTTAAGCTATTGCCGCCCGCTCCACTTCATCCCATAGGCATCGTTGGAGCCGCCACGCACGGCTCTGGGGCAAGTAACCCCGAATAGCCGGTTAGATTGCCGACGCAGTCCACACTTCCCGACCTATGGTCGGGGAACCTGTGGCGTATGCAAGGCGTGAAGACGACAGCGGGAGCGCACCCCATTTCGCTTCGCTGTGGGGAGAAACGCCATGCCCAGAGGCACACGGCACGAGGGGACCGGAATATTGCGCCCTGAACCGCTCCGATTCCGTTATAGCAGCACCGCGAGGTGCAGGGTGCCGGCAGCGTCAGAGCCGGAAAGTCGAAACTCTCGCTGGTGGCCCGTATCGGCCTGCGGCGGCGGCGTGCAGGCTGTCCTACAGTGTACCACATAGGTTATTCGCTCCCCCGAAAGGAGCACCGATGACCGAAATTCACGCATTGATCGATGCGCTGATCGCGCGCGAGGGCGGCTATGTGGACCATCCGGCGGACAAGGGCGGCCCCACCAACTGGGGCATTACCGAAGCCGTGGCGCGGGCCAATGGCTGGCGCGGCGACATGCGTGCCCTGCCCCGGACCGAGGCCGAGCGCATCTATCGCAGGCTTTACTGGGAAGAGCCGCGCTTTGACGATGTGGAGCCGATTGCGCCCATCATTGCCGCTGAGCTGTTCGACACGGGCGTCAACATGGGGCCGCCGGTCGCCGCCGGTTTCCTGCAACGCGCGCTGAACGCCCTTAACCGCAACGCCGGGGATTATCTCGATCTGGCGGTCGATCGACGGATCGGGCCGGCCACGCTGGCGGCGCTGCGGGGTTTTCTCGCGAGACGCGGAAAGGCCGGCGAACAGGTGCTGCGCAAGGCGGTCGAGGCGCTTCAGGGCGCGCACTACATCGCGCTCGCCGAAGGACGCCCGGCAAACGAAGCATTTCTCTATGGCTGGATCGCCAACCGGATCGGATGAAGGGAGGGTTTGGACAATGGCATTGCTCGAAGGGCTGATCAGCCCCATCGCGAAATTGATCGACAGGGTCATTCCGGACCCGCAGGCGCGCGACGCCGCGAAGCTGGAACTGCTGAGGCTTCAGGGTTCGCACGAGATGGAGGCGATCCGCACACAGCTTTCGGCCATCGTGGCCGAGGCGCAGTCGCCCGATCCATGGACGAGCCGCGCGCGCCCAAGCTTCCTCTATGTCATGTACGCGCTGCTGCTCTGGTCGATCCCGATGGGGTTGATCGCGGCGGCGCAGCCGGAGATGGCGCGCGCGATCGCGACCGGCATGAACGCCTATCTCGCCGGAATACCCGAGCCGCTCTATGCGCTCTTCGGTACCGGCTATCTCGGCTACACCGCCGCGCGGGCGTGGGGCAAGGCGAAGGGCGTGGATCGGTAAAGGCTCACGCGACCTGCGCTATTCCGCCGCTTCGCTGGCGCTGTCCAGGCTTTCCAGACGGGGCAGCGCCTGCAGCGCCTCCGGCGCGGCGGGATCGCGCGCCAGCGTTTCGATCTGCTCCAGCTCCTCGATATCGCGTCCACCCGTCTCGATACTGTGATCGCGCAGCTTGCGCCCCGTCACCAGCACCCGGCTTTCAAAGCTTGCGGTGAATTTGTTGTAGTCCGCCACGGCGGCATTGAGGCTGCGCCCCATCTTGCGCAGGCCGGACGCGGCCACGGCAAGACGTTCATACAGCTCCTTGCCGAGATATCCGATTTTCTTGGCCTCATCGGCCAGCTTTTCCTGACGCCAAACCGCCGCGACGGTGCGGGCAATGGCGATAAGATTGGTCGGCGTCGCCAGCAGGACGCGCCGATCCAGCGCCCATTCCCAGAGTTTGTCGTCATGTTCCAGCGCGGCCGACAGGAAATGTTCGCCCGGAATATACATGATCACATAGTCGGCGGCGTTCCCGAACAGTGACCAATATTCCTTCGCGCCAAGCTGCTGGACATGGTTGCGCATGGAGGCGGTGTGCGCGGCGAGATGCCGTTTGCGGTCGGCGTCATCGACGGCATCGGCGGCATCCAGATAGGCGTTGAGCGAGCATTTGGCGTCGATGATGAGTTCGCGTCCGCCCGGCAGGCTGATGATCACGTCGGGGCGAAGCCTTCCGTCCCCCGTTTCGACGGAAACTTCCATCTGGAAATCGGCATGGGGGCTGAGGCCGGACTGTTCGAGCACGTTGCGCAACGACTGCTCGCCCCAACGGCCCCGGGATTTGGGCGCGGACGTCAGGGAATTGACGATCTTTGCCGCCTCCCTCTGCACGGTTTCCTGCCCGATGCGCATGGAGTCCATCAGGCCCTTGAGTTCGCCATAGGCCTCATTACGGGCGCGCTCGATCTCGCCGATACGGGTGTCGTAATTCTTGATCTGATCGCCAACCGGCTGAAGCAGCGCCTTCAACTGCGCCTCGCTCCGTTCATGCTGCTGAGACAGGCGCTGATCGGCGCGTTCAAGGAAGGCGCGCTGCGCATCACCCAGCAGTTTTCCGCCGATCTCGCTGAACTGTGCCGAAAGTTGTTCCTTCGCCTCCGTCAGCGTCCGAAGCTGCGCCTC
>DASULD010000067.1:0-35352 GCA_036278355.1 Sphingobium sp. | reverse complement strand
GCGTGTGGTCATCGACCACGCACAGGATGCGGAAGCGCCGACCGCAGACGAGGCTGCCAGAGACGAAATCGAGCGACCACCGCTGGTTCGGTCCATCTGGCAGCGCCATCGGTGCCCGTGTGCCCAGAACCCGTTTGCGTCCGCCACGGCGACGCACCCGCAGCCCTTCTTCGCGGTAGATACGCAGCAGCTTCTTGTGGTTCGGCGCCATGCCCTCCCGGCGCCGGTAGATAGCCCAGGCGGCGATAGCCGAACCGGCGGCGCTCTGCCGCAAGTTCGCGCAACCGTTGCCGCAGAAGCGCATCGTCCGGCTTGTTCGGTTGTACCGGATCACTCTGCGGTTCACGCCGACCAATGCACACGCCCGGCGCTCGCTCATCTCGTGATGCTCACGGGCATAGGCGACGGCTTCCCGTTTGGCGCCGGGCGTTACCATTTTTTGATGCCAGATCCTTCAACACCGCGTTGTCCAGCATCGCCTCGGCCAGCGGTTTCTTCAGCCGGGCATTCTCCTCCTCGTGCGACCGCAGCCGCCTGGCTTCCGACACATCAAGGCCACCAAACTTCGACTTCCACTTGTAAAAGGTCGCGGAGCTGATCCCATGACAGCGGCAGACCTCCGCAGTCGTCATGCTCGCTTCCTGCTCCTTCAAAAATCGCTATGATCTGCTCTTCGCTGAACTGCTCCGCTTCATTGTCGTCCAACTCCTTCCTGTCGGACTCTACCATCGGGCGGTCACATTTCAGCGGAGCACGTTAATACCGGCAATCAGATCATTGTTGCGCTCCGGCGAAGGAATGGAAGCAATTTTCAGGAATCGGACAGTCGGCATGGCCGCCTGGGCTAAAAGTCCGGTGCCTTGTCCGGCGCGAAGGAGTACTGCGATCAGTATGGCGATTTTGCCAGGCTACTCCAGAAGCTCACTATTTGGCGCACTGTATCGGCAAACTCCTTGCCGTTGAATGGTTTGACGACATAGCAGTTGGCGTGGCGTTCGTAGCATTCGCGAACATCGTTCGGCGACTGGGAACTGGTTAGCATGACAACGGGGATGGCTTTCAAGGCCGGGTCGGCCTTGGCGTTTTCCAGAAACTGTTTGCCATCCATGCGAGGCATGTTGAGGTCGAGCAGGATAAGGTGGGGCTTTGGTGCATCGGAAAATTTTTCCTCCTTGCGCAAGAAATTAAGTGCATCCACCCCATCATTGGCCACCGAGATGCGACAGGCAAACTCGTCATTGCGAAGAGCGCGCCGGGTCATTTCGACGTCGCCTTCATTATCTTCTACCAGCAGTATTTCGATTGGCGTCGCCATCCTCATGACCCTTCCTATGGCAGGGTGAAAAAGAAGGTGGAACCTTGGCCCGGTTCCGACTCAAAGCCGATATCACCCCCGCACAGACGGATGAATTTGCGGCAGGTTGACAGGCCGATTCCGGTGCCGGGATATTCTTCCTTGCGATGCAGGCGCTGAAAGATGGTGAATATCCGATCATGAAATTTGGGATCGATACCGATGCCGTTATCCCGCACGGAAAATCGCCAGAGGCTTCCCTCCTGATCCACCTCAACGCTGATTTCAGGGGGCTTGCCGCCGTCCTGGAATTTGAGCGCGTTCCCGATGAGATTTTGCAGCAGGATACGCATCAATGTCGGGCTGGTTTTAATTGTGGGAAGATCGTGCGAAACGATCCGGGCATTTTTCTCCCTGATAATGGAATCAAATTCGGCGAGAACATCACGTAATATCGCGTTACAATTCACCAATTCTATTGTTATTTCTTCGCGACCGACGCGAGAGAACGTAAGAATATCATGAATCATATTCTGCATACGTTGTGCATTGCTTATAATGAACTTAAGATATTTTCTGCTGCTTTCATTCAGTATGTCAATGCTATCTGCTTCTAACATCCCGCCGTAGCTGTTCATCATCCGCACCGGCTCCTGCATGTCGTGCGAACAGATATAGGCGAACCGCTCGAGTTCCTCGTTGGACTGACTCAATATTTTGTTCAGCTTTAATATATGCTCGCGCTGCACATACAGATCGAGATAGACCTTGACCTTGCTTTTGAGGATATCCGGATTGATCGGCTTGAAGATATAATCCACCGCACCGATTTCTGCGGCCTGCGTCGCGTATTTTTCTTCCTTGCTGATGGCGGTGACGAAAATGATCGGAATGCCGCACATGGTCTCGTGATCCCGCATCAGCATGGCGACCTCAAAGCCGTCCATCTCCGGCATCTGCACGTCGAGCAAGATAAGCGCGAATTCATGCCGCAGCATCAGCGACAGCGCCTCGTTGCCCGAATTGGCCTTGAAGATGCCGGCGTCGAGATTTTTCAGAACTTTCTCGGTCGCCAGCAAATTCTCCCTGCGGTCATCAACGATAAGGATATTGGGGCGAACCGGGTCAAGCGCGGTGGCCAGGCCGTTGGCCATCGGGCTGCAAGGCGCCCGCGCATCTATTATTCCCGCCCGTGTCACAGGCGCCTCCCTCATTTACCGGCGAGTTGCAGCAGCAACGGGGGAAGCTGGTCGAGGGTCACGATGTAATCCACCCTTGCTGCCGCGAGCGCCGCCTTGGGCATCACGTCCGCTTCCGCATCTGCAGGATCTTGCACGATGACCAATCCGCCCCGCGCCTTGATCTCCCTTGCGCCCTGGGCACCGTCGGTATTCGCCCCCGTCAATATGATACCGATCAGGGCTTGCCGAAATACATCTGCTGCGCTTTCAAACAGCACATCGACAGACGGGCGTGAATAGTTGACGAGCGCATCTACCGACAGGCTGAAGCTGCGATCGGCCTCAATCAGCAAATGATACGTAGCGGGAGCCAGATAGACATATCCCCCGCACATTGGGCCTTTATCCTCTGCTTCTACGACGCGGAGCGCGCTCATGCGATTGAGATGTTCGGCAAGGAAATCGCTTGATCGCTGGTTGCGGTGCTGCACGATCGCGACTGGAAGCGCGAAAGAGGCCGGCAGCTTGGGAATGAACCCTTTCAGCGCGTCCAAGCCCCCAGTGGAAACACCTATCACTATGGCTTCATAATGCATGGGGCACGCTTCGTTTTCGATAGATGCGCTGTTTCTTGTCCACTGCCTCGAACATCGGCTGCACGGCGGAAAAATTCAGCGACTCTCGGTTGCCGAGACAGAGAAATCCGCCATGGCGCAGACTGTCTTCAAATTTCCCGAGCACCTGATCCTGCAGAATCTTGTCGAAATAAATAAGCACGTTGCGGCAGCATATCAGGTTCATTTCGCCGAACACGCCATCTGTAACAAGATTATGATATGAAAATGTAATACGGTTCCTAAGGAAATCCCGGAATTTAACCCGTTCATATCCATAATTGTAGTAATATGATAAATCGCGCTTGCCGCCAGATTCCTGATAACCTTCGGAAAAACTATCTATATTACCGATTGGATAAACAGCATCTTTGGCCATATCAAGAGATTGCTTGTTGAAATCGGTAGCATAGATTTGCGATCTCTCCAGAAAGCCTTCTTCGTGAAGAAGAATGGCCATCGAGTATACTTCCTCGCCTGTGGCGCAGCCGGCATGCCAGATTTTAATGAACGGAAAAGTTTTGAGAACAGGCACGACCTGGGCACGCAGCTCTTGGTAGAACTCGGGATCGCGAAACATGTTGGTGACCGTGATCGACATGGCCTTCAGGAATTCGTCAAAGGATTTCTCGCTATCGAGCAGCTTGTCCCGCAATTCCGTAAAATGTTTAGCCTTGGCCTGATCACGCGCTTTCGCCAACCGGCGCAAGAGGGATGCGCGGGAATAATGTGTAAAATCATAGCCGTAACGGTCCCGTATGCCGGACAGCAGCAGATCGATTTCCAATCGTTCGCTGTCCTCGCCACGGATTGCGCCAGATGCTTTTTTGCCGTGGCGGCCTGGGGCGATGAGCGAAGAAGAGGGCATTATGCCGCCAACTCCTGCCTGAAAAGCCAGACCCGCAGCAGCGTTAGAAGCCGGTCAATGTTCACCGGCTTGGTCAGGTAGTCATTTGCTCCCGCTTCGATGCATTTTTCCTGCTCTTCGGGCATGGCGCGCGCGGTGAGTGCAATGATCGGAATGGCCGCCAGGGATTTGCGCCCACGAATTTCGCGCATCGCTTGGTAGCCGTCCATCACCGGCATCATGATATCCATGATGATCAGTTCGATGGACTGATCTTTCTCCAGCTTATCAAGCGCCATCTGGCCATTGTCGGCGATAACGATATTCATGCCATGTTTCTTGAGCAGCTTGGAAAGTGCGAACGTGTTGCGCAGATCGTCATCGACCAGCAGCAGCGTGCGTCCCTGCAGCATCTTGTCGGGGTCATGCTGCATGCGGATGATTTCTTGCTGGTCGCTGGTAAGCGTTGATTCCACACTGTGCAGAAACAGCGTCACCTCATCGAGCAGGCGCTCGGGCGATTTCACACCTTTGATGATGATACTGCCGGTATATTGACTGAGCCTCCGGTTCTCCTCCTCGGAAAGTTCTCGGGCGGTATAGACAATAACCGGCGGGGCGACTTCCCCTAGCGATCTTTCTATTTTTTCCAGCCACTCAAAGCCTGTCATGTCCGGCAATTGCAGGTCGAGGATCACACAATCGAATTTAGTGTTTTCCATGTGCCTCAAGGCATCGGCTCCCAGACCGGCGACGGTCAGTTGAATATCCTTCTTTTTCAACAGCGCCTGAATTGCGACTTGCGTTTTCTTGTCATCCTCTACGACCAGAACCTGCTTGACCTCCGACTTCAGCAAGTGCTCGATCCGAACGAACGCCCCGTCGATGGCTTCTAGGGCCACTGGTTTGGCCAGATAGCCGATCGCGCCCTTGCGAAGCGGGATGACATTGCCATCCTCGCGGCCGCTGATGATGTGCACCGGGAGGTGACGCGTACGCAGATCGTGCTTGAGTTGGTCCAGCACGGTCAATCCATCGATGTCGGGCAGTTTCAGATCGAGGATAATGGCGTCGACCGGCTGCTCGTAGGCCAGTACAAGTCCGCTCTTCCCGTCCCCGGCGACCAGGCATTTGTAACCGCGCTTGCGGGCTATTTTCATCAATGTCGCGGCGAAGGCGGGGTCATCCTCTATGATCAGCAGTACGCGATCCTTGTCGCCGATGCTTTGACGGTCGTCGGCGATGAACTCCGCGACGAAGGTTTTGGGTATGACTTTCATTTCGACGCGCGGGCTGTCCGCCGCCGATGGGGCCATCTGCGGCTGCTCGATTTCGGAAAGATCCAGCTCGACCGGCAGCACCAGCGTGAAGCAGCTTCCCTCGCCTTTCTGACTCGCGATATGGATTTCACCACCCAGCATATGGGCGAATTTGCGAGCGATGGTCAGACCCAGACCGGTGCCGCCGTAATGGCGGTCGATCGATCCGTCCTCCTGCTGGAACGCCTCGAAAATATCGTTGAACTTGAATGGGTCGATGCCGACGCCGGTGTCGATCACCGAAAAAGCGATGGCGTTGCCGTAATCGAGTGAGGAGCGTTGCGCCTCCGATTTTTCCGGGCGGCGCAGTTCCAGCGTAACCGATCCTTGCTCGGTGAATTTGAACGCGTTGGACAACAGATTTTTGAGGATTTGCTCCACCCTCTGCGCGTCGGTATGCAGCGTCTCGGGAAGGCCGTCCGATACCGTGATGGGAAATGTCAGACCCTTTTCCCTGGCGATCGGCATGAACTGCTGCCGGATCCGGTCGACAATGTCCGTCAGGGCCGTATTCTCCGGGCTCACCGTGAGCTTCCCGGCCTCGACCTTGGAAAGGTCGAGGATATCGTTGATCAGGCCGAGCAGCTCCATGCCGCCGTTGTAGATGACCTTGGCTTCCTCCACCTGTTCGGCGGTCAAATTGCCGTCTTCATTCGCCGAAAGCAGCTTGGCAAGAATAAGCAGGCTGTTGAGCGGTGTGCGCAGTTCGTGCGACATATTCGCAAGAAACTCCGACTTGTATTTGCTCGCGCGTTCGATCTCTCTCGCTTTTTCCTCTATCATTATCTGGTTTTTTTCGAGTTCACGCGCCTGTTTCTGGATTTGAGCGTTCTGCTCCTCCAGGGCTTTGGTTTTCTCTTCCAGTTCCTCGTTGGACGCTTCGATTTCTTCGTTGGAGGCTTTCAATTCCTCCTGCTGCATCTTCAGCTCTTCCTCACTCTTTTCCAACTCCTGCGTGTAGAGGAGCATCTGGGCGGTCGCTTGCGCGCGGCTGCGCTGATAGAGCAAGATGGATAGCGCCAACCCCACGTAGAAAAGCGCGGAAAAGGAAAGTGTAAGCGTCGTGTTTTGCCGCGTTGTACTTTCGTCCAACTCAGTGCGCAGTTTCAACAGATGGGCTTCTTCGGCCTCCATGAGGCGGGCCATATTTTCAACGCGCTCCAGCAGTGTTCGTCCGCGCGCGTCGTCAATTTCGAGAGCGTTTTGGCCTGGTTGCTGCTGGCGGGATTTGATGGCGGCCGCCTGATATTCGGACAGGTCCCGAAGATAAATCTCCATCTCATCCAGGTTGGCCTGCTGTGTCGGGTTGTCTCCCGTCATCTTGCGCAGGATCGCCAACTCCTGCATCGCCGATCGTCGCTGCGTGGAATTTGGATCCTCCGCGCGAGGGCCGGTGGCATCTCTGATGGCGTCCTGATAGGCCGCCAGATACTCCTTCTTGCCCGAAAGCAGGTATCCGCGCCGACCCAGCTCGGCGTTTTCAACCCGGTTTAAAAGCGTGCGGATATGGCCGCGCACCTCGAAGGTATGCACCACCCAGTTTTTTGCTTCTAGGCTCGCTTCACCCTGGCGCCAGAACAGGGCCGTCGTCGCCAGCATCATCACGGTGAGGACGATGACCGCCACTGCTGTCGCATGACGCACGAAGAAATTCTCGGTTGCCGGGCGGATCATATCCATAGTGGTGTCCTGCGCGTCGTCTTTTTCAGACATTATAGTGGATATTCGCGGGACGCGGGGCGAGGTCGCCTTACTGGCCTTTTTTTTTGGTTTGGTATGAGGCGGGTCGCACTGCGGGTTCGCACTGGCGAGCGCTGCGGCTGCTTCCCTAGGCATCGATAAAAATTTGACTCTTGCGGCCCTCCTTTCTGTATAAGAACATAAAGAGAACATCTGGACATTGAGTCGGTCATGCCCGTACATCCAATACGAAGGGATACAAAGCCGCGGCCCGGCTTGTCACATGCCGGGCGAGAGCAGGACCTCCCTCATGCTGAGGCCTGGCTGGAGGAAAAAATTCGCTCTGATGGAGTGCATGAACTTTATGCACTTTCCTCTCGTGACGTGGCAGGTTCATTGGCCTTTGCGCTATTGCTCGGCCGAAGGAAGCAGAGACAGGACGCCCGCCCGCTTCTTTGGGTACGAGAGAAAAAGGGGGGTGGCTGCCACTGCGTTCCTTACGGTCCGGGGCTGGCCGAACTTGGGCTCGACCCCGCCACGGTCAGGCTTCTCTGCCTTCCCGATGGGAAGGCGGTGCTGCGCGCTTCCCTTGATGCCACTCGGGACGGTGCGGCCTCGTCCATGCTGATCGAGCTTTGCGGCAGACAGAAGCTACTCACCCTGACTGCAACGCGGCGGCTGGCGCTGGCGGCGGCAGAAACCGGAACAATGGTGCTGCTCGTCCGGAGCAATGCTGAACCCTCGCCCAGCGCCGCACATACACGCTGGCAGGTCACATGCGCGCCGTCGCACCCACTGGAAGCCGGTGCGCCCGGCCTGCCTGCTTTTGCTCTCACCCTGTTGCGTCACCGGGGCGGACGCGACGGCCTTAACCTGATCGTGGAGTGGGATCGTGACACAGCCTCTTTCCGGGAGCGCGCCGCCAACGCTGACATCGCCGCCGCGCCGGTATCTCGCCCTGCATCTACCGTGGATGCCTGCCGAGCGGGCAATGAGAGAGGGCCTCGCGCCGCCTGACCAGCCATTTGCATTGGTCGAGAAGCAGCGCGGCGCATTACGCATTGCGGCGGTAAACCGCAATGCCGCGCAGTGTGGGCTGGGGCCGGGCCTACCGCTCGCCGATGCGCGCGGGCGCGTGCCCGAACTTGCCACCGCACCCCACGATCCGATGGCGGACAAGGCGCTGATCGATCGGCTGGTGCGGCTTTGTATCAATTACACCCCCAGCGCCGCGCCCGACATGCCCCATGGGTTGGTAATGGATATTACCGGGTGCGCGCATCTGTGGGGCGGAGAGGACAAGCTGCGCAGTGTCCTTTCAGCGCGGATCGGGGCGCTGGGCTTTACCGCGCGCGACGCAATCGCCGCTACGCCCGACGCGGCCCGTGCGCTCGCCCGCTTCGGCGGAGGGGATGTACGCATTCTCCCCATGGAAGCGTTGGAGATCGAAGAGGCAACTCATGTCGCGCTGCGCCGCGCCGGTTTCCGCAGACTGGGAGAGATCATCGATCTGCCGCGTGCGCCGCTGGCCGCGCGGTTCGGGGAGGAACTGGTTGCTCTGCTCGACAGGATGACCGCCCGGCAGGACCCCCATATCACACCCCATCTCCTGCCCGATTTGGTCACACTTACAAGACGCTTTGCCGAACCGGTCGGACGCGTGGAAGATGTGCTGGAGGCGATCGGGGCATTGACGGCGGTGGCGGCCGTGCGGTTGGGCGAACGGGGGGAGGGCGGACGCGCCTTTGCGGTGCGCCTTTTCCGCAGCGATGGCCATGTCGCGTATCTCGCTGTGGAGACCGGCGCGCCGACACGTGATGTCCCGTTGGTGTTGCGCCTGCTGCGCGAGCGGATCGATAGCCTCGCCGACCCGCTCGATCCCGGCTTCGGCTATGACGCGATCGAACTCACCGTGCCGGTAGCGGAAGCGCTGGAAGAACGGCAGCAGGAACTGGAACCCCGCGCCCGGCGGAATCAGGATATAGGCCCCCTGCTCGACCGGCTGGCGGTGCGGCACGGCGGGGAGAGTGTGTTGCGCCTTGCCGCCGGCGACAGTCATGTGCCCGAGCGCGCGGGAATCCTGAAACCCATCGCTGCGGGGGACACTATCGCTGCGCGGAACAATGAGGTGCCGTGGCTTCCCCCTGAACCGGGCGATCCGCCGCTGCGTCCGCTGCTGCTGTTCGACCCGCCGCAGCAGGTCGAGGTGATCGCCGCCGTACCCGATGGGCCGCCGCGTCGCTTTCGCTGGCGGGGGGAAGCCCACAATATTGTCCGGCAGGAGGGGCCGGAGCGGATCGCGCCGGAATGGTGGCGGCGTAGGGAAGGCCATGCCGGCAATCCCGGTCTATCTCGCGATTATTATCGGGTGGAGGATGAGGCGGGGCACCGTTTCTGGCTGTTTCGCCACGGCCTTTACGAACGCGAGACCGGGGAGTCGCGCTGGTATGTGCACGGCCTGTTCGCATGAGCGAAGAGGCCTGCAATGCGCCTGTTCGCATGAGAGCGGCGCCTCTCTATGCCGAACTTGCCGTCGCGACCAATTTTTCGTTTCTGCGCGGCGCATCCCATCCATCGGTCCTGGTGATGCGGGCGATGGAACTTGGGATGACCGGCATTGGCATTGCCGATCGCAACACAGTGGCGGGTGTGGTGCGTGCGCATGTGGCGCTTCGTCAGACACGGGATCAGGCGCAAGCGGCAGGTCAGGATCCGCCCGATTTCCGTCTGGTCGTTGGCGCCCGCCTTGCCTTTGCCGACGGCACCCCCGACATCCTCGCTTATCCCGCCACCCGCTATGGTTGGGGGCGGTTGACCCGGCTTCTGACGGTTGGCAACCGCCGTGCGAAAAAAGGGGATTGCATCCTGCGGATCGAGGATCTGATCCGGCATCTGGATGACCTGCTGCTGATCGTCACTTTTTCGTCATCCCAGCCGAGGCCGGAGCTGGAGAAAGAGATGCCAGCCGGCGCTGGCATGACAAACATTCTGCATCAATTGCAGAATGCGGCCCCCGGCCGCGTGTGGCTGGGCGCGGTGATGAACCGGTCCGGCCGCGATGCGCGGATGCTGTCGAGAGCGGAAGCTTTGGCGGCCGAGGCTGGTGTGCCGATAATCGCGCTCAACGATGCTGTCTATGCCATGCCGGAGGACAAACCGTTGCACGATGTGCTGACCGCCATTCGCCTCGGGACTACGGTGCAGGCTGCTGGACGAAATCTTCCCACCAACGCCGAGAGGCACCTGAAAGGGCCGGGCGAAATGGCGCGTTTGTTCGCCAGAGCGCCGGAGGCCATCGTGGAAACGCAGCGCTTTCTTGGCCGCATCACCTTCACGCTCGATGATCTCAAATATGAGTATCCGCATGAGCCGGTGCCCTGTGGCTGGGATCCTGTGGACTGGCTTGAGCATCTGGTGGTCGAGGCTGCGCACCAGCGTTATGGTGCAGAGCTGCCTGACAAGGTCCGCCGCCTGCTCGACGAGGAGTTCGTGCTTATCCGCGCGGAAAACTACGCCTATTATTTCCTCACGGTGCACGACATCGTCCGCTATGCGCGCGGGCAGGGCATCCTGTGTCAGGGACGCGGATCGGCCGCCAATTCCATCGTCTGCTTCCTGCTGGGGGTGACCTCGGTCGATCCGATGGAGCACGACCTGCTTTTTTCCCGTTTCATGTCGCCCGAGCGCAAGGAGCCGCCCGATATCGACATCGATTTCGAGCATGAGCGGCGCGAGGAGGTGATGCAATATATCTATCGCCGTTATGGACGGGAACGCGCCGGCATCGCCGCCACCGTGATCCATTTCCGGCCGCGCAGCGCAGTGCGCGAAGTGGGGAAGGCGCTGGGCCTTTCGGAGGACATCACGGCACGGCTCGCGAGCACGGTCTGGGGCAGTTACGCCGCTCGATATGAACGCAAACGGGTTGAGGAAAGCGGCTTCGATCCGGACAATCCCCATATAGCCAGGCTCAATGATTTCGTGGGCCGTATCCTCGACTTTCCCCGCCATCTCTCGCAGCACGTCGGGGGCTTCGTACTGACCCAAGGACGGCTCGATGAGACGGTGCCGATCCACAATGCCGCGATGGACGACCGCACCTTCATCGAATGGGACAAGGACGATATCGACGCGATCGGTCTGATGAAGGTCGATGTGCTGGCGCTTGGCATGCTTACCTGCATCGCCAAAAGCTTCGATCTGATGCGGCGGTACGGCCTGGGCGACCATAGCCTCGAGGTGGACATCAGCTCCGACGATCCCGCCGTCTATGACATGCTGTGCAAGGGTGACAGCATCGGCGTGTTCCAGGTCGAAAGCCGCGCGCAGATCAATATGCTGCCGCGCCTGCGTCCGCGCGAATTCTATGATCTCGTCGTGCAGGTCGCGATCGTGCGCCCCGGCCCGATCGAAGGGGACATGGTCCATCCCTATCTGCGACGGCGCTGCGGTGAAGAGATGGTCGAGTTCCCGTCGCCCGCCCCGCCGTGCGACCCCAACGAGCTGAAGAATGTGCTGGGAAAGACATTCGGCGTGCCGATCTTTCAGGAACAGGCGATGAAGCTCGCGATTACCGCCGCCGCCTTCACCAGCGAGGAGGCGAATGGTTTGCGACGGGCGATGGCGACCTTTCGCAATCTCGGGACGATCGATCGCTATCGCGACAAGTTGATTGGAGGCATGGTCTCGCGCGGCTATGATCGCGACTTTGCCGAGCGCTGCTTCCGACAGATCGAAGGCTTCGGCAGCTACGGCTTTCCCGAAAGCCATGCGCAAAGTTTTGCGCGACTGGTTTATGTCTCTGCCTGGATCAAATGCCATCATCCGGCGGTGTTCACCTGCGCTTTGCTGAATTCGCAGCCAATGGGTTTCTATGCGCCCGCGCAGCTTGTCCGCGACGCCCGCGAACATGGTGTCGAGGTGCGGCCGATTGATGTGAACGCCAGCGACTGGGACAATGGTTTGGAACCACAAACGGGAAGCATTTCTCTCCGGCTCGGCCTTCGCCAGATCGGTGGGTTCCGCGAAGAATGGGGACAAAGGATCACGGTGGCGCGGGATACCGGTCCCTTTATCTGCATCGAGGACCTGACTCGTCGCGCGCGCCTGCCTTCCCTCGCGCTGCACCTTCTCGCCGACGCCGATGCGTTCGGCTCGCTGGGCCTGGACCGGCGGCAGGCCCTGTGGGAGGTCCGCCGCATGCCCGATACCGAGCTGCCGCTGTTCGCCCATGCACGGGCGCGGGAATTGGGGAAGGAGCCGGAAATTGCGCTCATCCCCATGAGCCTTGGGGAGCATGTCGCTGCCGACTATCAGACGACGCGCCTTTCGTTAAAGGCGCACCCAATGGCGCTGCTTCGCCCGATCTTTGCCCGGGAACGGGTGGTGCCCTGCGCAGCGCTGCACTCGATGAAAGGGGGTAGGAAAGTGTGCGTCGCCGGCGTGGTTCTGGTGCGTCAGCGGCCCGGCAAGGGCACCGCGATCTTCGTCACCATCGAGGACGAGGGCGGCATCGCCAACATCGTGCTGTGGGAACGGCAGTTCGAGCGCTTCCGCCGCGAGGTGATGGCCAGCCGTCTGATGCTGGTCGAGGGTAAAATCCAGCGCAGCCGGGAGGGGGTGATCCACGTGATGGCGCACCGGGTAATCGACCGGTCGGACATGCTGGGCGGATTATCGGACCTGGATGATCCCAACCCGCTGTTGTCCCGCGCTGACGAGTTCATCCATCCGCAGCATCCGCGCAAGAAGTCCGGAAGTCCGGCCACAGCCCAGCATCCACGCAATGTTCGCCTGCTGCCAAAGTCGCGCGATTTTCGTTGAGCAGGGACAAGCGCGCGGCTCTCAAAAAATAAACGAGGTTCGTTTGTAAACACGTGCGGCCCCGTAGCGATGCTAAAATTGCATATCCACCACATTAGCCCCTGTGCCCCTGCCTATTTGGGAGGATCGCGTCACGTGAATTTAGCGTGCTGATCCATTCGGCGATCGACCGACATCATCTTTCCTTTTTGGACGATGTGCCCTTGCCGACGTCATCGCGCGTTTTGCCTTTGCTCGTCCGCTGTGCCTGGGCGCTGGCGCCGGACAGGACCGGGCCGCAGTCCGCCGCCTTTGCATCGCCGATGTCGACGAAGGCCAGAACCGCCGCGACGGGGGATAGCAACGCACCCAGACCCAGCGCGCTGCCGGTACGCGCCATCAACTGCGGGCTGATCACGTCGACACCCGGTTCCGCGAAATAGCCGCTGACGCCGATGGGGGATTGGCCTGAAAAAAGGCTGAACTTCTTGCCATCGGCGCGGATCGCCATGTCGATGCTCTCGTTACGGAAGCTGAAGCCGCCCCGCCCAGCAATCACGTTCTTCTTTGTATCGATCAGAATCGGGTCGGCTGCCGCGTTGCCGTCGCGGACGGTAAAGGCCACCAGGCCGCAATTGATCTCCACCGGATCCTTCAGCTTCTTTTCGAACATCTTCTGAATGAAGACGCCTATGTCCAGTTCGGAAAGCTGCACGTTGCGCGCCCACATCGTGCCCTTCGGGATGATGACCGCGATCCGTCCGTCAGAGGTCGCCAGCGACTGACGCAGTGAGTCCCCCTCTCCGGTCATCTGCACGCGCGCCTTGAGCGTGCCCGAGGTGCCGCTTTGCTCGATGCCCCAGCGCCCAAGCAGGCGGGCCATCGGCGTCGGCGACAGGCGGACGTCATAGCGGGTGACGACGGGGATGGAGCGCGCGTTGATCGATATGTCGGATGACAGGAACCCGCCAGCCATGTCGAATGTCAGCGGCGACAATGTAAGCAGGGAGCGGTCGAGCCTGAGCGTCAGGCCGACGTTGGAAATAGGGACACTGGGCGCGCGGATCTGCTGCACATGATATTTGACGTCGGCGTCGAACCTGCGGATCGCGTCGATGCGCAGCGGCGCGTCCGGAAGGATGCGCGGGGTTCCTCCGGTCTGTGTTACGGCCGCCTGCACGCCCTGCCGGGCCAGCCTGTTGGGGTCGTAGCCCACGAACGGCCCGACATCGATGATATCCAGCACGCGTGTCGCAAGGTCCGCGCCGATATGCAGCCGCTCCTCCGGCATCGAAATGGTCATACGGCCAGCGAGATCGCTGTCGCCGAAGCGGCCGGTGAGACGCGTGAACCGCCACGCTTCGTCCTCATAAGTAAGATGCGAGTTCATGCGATAGCTGCGTGTATCGGGAATCGCGACGCCCAGGAAATCAAACAGCAACCGCATGTTTGGCCCGCGCACACCGATACTGAGGTCCGCACCCTCTATCTGGGTGGCGGACGGAAGGGTGCCGCTAACCGCCATATGGGTAGGGCCGGATGACGCCTGCAACCTCAGCGTATTGCGTCCGCCCGCGACCAGCGCATTGGGAGACAGCAGATTGCCGGAGATCAGGAACGGACGTCCGTTCATCGTTCCGCCGCCGTGAAAGCCGATGTCGTCAGTAAAACGTGTGTCCCGCGCCTGCACGGTATTCACCGCGATATCGGTCGAAAGGCGCAAGGGAGGATCGCGATAGCGCAGTGTCGTGCCGCGCAGGACCGCGCGGCCGATCTGCGGGAGTTCGAACGGCTCTGCTTTCCTGTCGGGATCACCCATTGTCCAGGTGTTGCTCTTTCCGTCGGGAGACCATTCGAGGTCGGCGGCGCCCTCGCTGATCAGCAGGTTGCGAAAACGGACATCGCCGATGATAAGCGGCAGGAGGGAAATGCGCGTGTCGATAAGGCGCGCGCGGAAAAGATGGTCTTTGCTGGCCCATCGGGGGTTGGCGATCGAAAGGCCCTCGGCAAGGAATTTCACGTTGAAAGGGGCGAAATAAAGCTGAAAGTCGCCGCCGACCCGAACGACCCGTTCAAGGTTGCTCGACGCGATCCGTTCGAAGGGCTGTTTCAGGAACCGTCCTTTCGTGATGAACAGGACGAGCCAGATGATAAACAGGGCGAGCAGAACATAGCTTATCCAGCGGAGCGGTGCCGGAACACGATACCAGCCACCGCGCACACGCCCGTCCCTGACAGGACTTTTTGAAGCACCGCCCGTGTCCCCACCCCGTAAAGGGTCCGCATCGGCCATGCGGGTTCAACGAAAAAGAAAAATGCTGGTTCCGATGATCGCGACGCCGGGCGATTCTGACGCTCGCCTGATCGACATTTCCTTCCTACATGGAGGTCATGCTTCCACCCCGGAATCCCGATCGCTTCAGCGAGGAAAAATCGGCCTACACCGTGCGAGGCGCCGGGCAGCCCGACATTGATGCGGGCGTGGCCACGATCCGCGCGACCGTAAAGGCCCTTCCGACTCGTCCCGGCGTCTATCGGATGCTCGATGCGCGAGGAGATGTCCTCTATGTCGGCAAGGCCAAGGCGCTCCGGAACCGCGTAACCAACTATACGCAGGCGCTGCGCCTGTCAAAGCGGTTGCAGCGCATGGTGGCGCAGACACGGTCGATGGAGATTGTGGTCACGGGTAGCGAGGCGGAGGCGCTGCTGCTCGAGGCCCAGCTGATAAAACGGTATCGTCCGCCCTATAATGTGCTGTTAAGGGACGACAAAAGCTTCCCCTATATCCTCGTTCGGCACGATCATGCGTTTCCGCGCATTCAGAAGCATCGCGGCGCGCGCAAGATCAAGGGTCGCTATTTCGGGCCCTATGCGGGCGCGGGTCAGGTCAACCGTACGCTCAACGCCATGCAGAAACTCTTCCTGCTGCGCAGTTGTACCGACAGCTTCTTTGCCAACCGTTCACGGCCATGTTTGCTCTATCAAATCCGCCGCTGTTCGGCCCCGTGCGTCGGCCGCATCGGAGAGGACGAATATGCCGAACTCGTTTCCGATGCAGAGGCTTTTCTGGACGGGAAGGCAAGCGGAGTGCAGGCGAAGCTCGCCGATGCTATGAATCGGGCGGCTGAGGCAATGGATTACGAACTCGCCGCCGTTTTTCGTGACCGCCTCAAGGCACTTACCTTCGTCCAGAATTCACAGAGTCTTTCCGGTCACGGTGTGGATGAGGCGGATGTCTTTGCGCTGGCGGGCGAGGGCGGAGGCATGTGCATCCAGGCCTTCTTCATTCGTGGCGGGCAGATCACGGGCAGTCATTCGCTGTTTCCGGCGCACATCAGCGATGTGGAGGAGGAAGAAGTGCTGATGAGCTTCCTTGCCCAGTTCTACGAAGAGGTTGATCCCCCCCGGCTGCTGCTTGTCGACCGGCGGCTCGAGGAGTGCGAATTGCTCGCCGAAGCGCTGTGCGTGAAGGCAGGGCGCAAGGTGCGGATCGAAACGCCGCAGCGAGGCGGCCGCGTCAAGCTGATCGATGAGGCGCGCCGCAACGCGGCCGAAGCGCTGCGACGGCGGCAGGCGGAAAGCACGAGCCAGACAAGATTGCTGCGTGGTCTGGCCGAGCTTTTCGACCTTGATTCTCCGCCGGAACGGATAGAGGTTTTTGACAACAGCCACATACAGGGCGCCCATGCACTCGGCGCGATGATCGTGGCCGGCCCGGAAGGTTTCCGCAAGAACCTGTATCGCAAATTCAACATCAAGAATCCGGAAACCCAGCCGGGGGACGATTTTGCCATGATGCGCGAGGTGTTCACCCGTCGTTTCTATCGCGCGCAGGAGGAGGATCCGGATCGTGAGAAGGGCGAATGGCCCGACCTGGTCCTGATCGACGGCGGCAAGGGCCAACTGTCTGCCGCCCGCAGCATGCTCGAAGAGATGGGGGTTGAGGATGTGCCGCTGGTGGGCGTCGCCAAGGGGCCGCATCATGGCCGCGAAGGTCGCGAGATATTCCACCTGCTGGACGGCCGCGAGATAACGCTACCGGTTAACGACCCGGTGCTTTTCTATCTGCAGCGCCTGCGGGACGAGGCGCACCGTTTCGTTATCGGCGCCCATCGCAACAAACGGAGCAAGGCAATCACGACGTCGTCGCTTGATGATGTCCCCGGTATCGGGCCTGCTCGAAAAAGGGCGCTCCTGATGCATTTCGGGACGGCAAAGGCGGTGAGGGACGCGCGGCTGGAGGATTTGCAGCGCGCGCCCGGCGTGTCGAAAGCGGTGGCTCAGACGGTCTTTGACTATTTTCACCGGGCCGGATGACTTCCGTCAGAGCGGTCGCGGCAAGAGATTCGCGATGACACTTCGCTTTACGAAGCGCGGGGTGAAACCATAGCCGTCGACGTGATCGAGCGGCAGCGCCGTTTCGCAAAAGGCACACTCTGCAGTGACCCGGCCGATGAACCACTGGCGCTGCCCACAGCTGGGACAGCGATTGCTTTCCTCGCCGTGGTAAAGGATCCTGAGGCCTGCCGCGAGGGGTCTTCCTGATCGCGGCTCAAGTGTGCTGACATGGCTGCGCATGTTATATCCTCCCTGAAAGGGTTCTGGCGGGGGAACGTGCGAGTGTCCTCTTTGGTCGCACTTCGCCTGAAATAATTTCGCTTCCTGCCGCCGGTATTTTACGATGGATTATCATGGGTTGGCCGGACGATGTCGCGGAGTCGCGGACGGGGGCAGAGCAGGGCGTTGCGGATCATTGGCGCATTTCATCACCTCGGCGATCGTTTGTTCGATCCGGGCGCATGGCGAACATGGCGGCGTTGCCCGGGTGCTGACACCCGATCATGGGTTGGTCGCCGGTTACGTTCGGGGCGCGCGGTCGCGCGCGATGCGGCCGGTTCTTATTCCCGGGAACAGGGTGCAGGTGGATTATCGTGCACGGACGGAGGAACAACTCGCGTCCCTGACGGTGGAACTCAGCCACAGCGTGGCGCCCATTCTGGCCGAGCCGCTGCCTGCCGCCGCGATCGAGTGGCTTTGCGCGCTTACGGCGGTGTCGTTGCCCGAAGGCACGGCGTATCCGGCATTGCATCAGGCTTTTGGGGCAGTGCTGGACGCGGTGGAGGCAGCGCCGACAGCCCGGGGGTGGGCGGTCGCGCTGGTGCGCTATGAGTTGCTGTTGCTTGAGCAACTCGGCTTCGGCCTCGATCTGTCTGGGTGCGCCGTGGCCGGCACGGGGCCGGAAACGGTGACGCACATCTCGCCGCGCACCGGCGCCGGGGTCAGCGGGGCGGGCGCCGCCGGTTACGAGGCAAGGCTGCTGGCGTTGCCCGCGTTCCTGCGTGATCGCTCGATGGATGCCGAATGGCCCGAGATACTGCTGGGGCTGCTGCTCACCCGACATTTCCTTGAACGTTCGGTCCTGACCGAGCGCCGCGCAGATGTCCTCGCCAGCCGCGACCGTCTGGTGGATCGTCTTAAAAGAGCGGTTGCGTGAGACGAGTGCGCTACTTATGCGTCGCCCGACAAATTCGAGGATAACTATGCTGATTGCTGTATTCGCAGGGGACGGGATCGGACCTGAAATCATGACAGAGGCGCGACGGGTTCTCCACGCGCTGGACCTTCAGGGACTGTCCTATGAGGAAGGGTTGGTAGGCGGCGCGGCTTATCACGCGAAGGGCCATCCGCTTCCTAATGAAACCCTCGACGTTGCTCGGCGCGCCGACGCTATCTTGTTCGGTGCCGTTGGTGACCCCTCCTGCGACAGTCTGGAACGGCATTTGCGGCCGGAACAGGCGATCCTGGGCTTGCGGAAAGATCTGACGCTATTCTCGAACCTGCGGCCGGCGAAGGTATTTCCGCAGCTTGCGGGGGAATCGGCGCTGCGGCCCGAGGTGGCATCCGCGATAGACCTGCTTATCGTGCGCGAACTGAACGGTGACGTCTATTTCGGCGACAAGGGCATGCGCACCACGGCCGATGGTCTGCGCGAAGGCTATGATATCATGAGCTATAACGAAGCGGAGATCCGTCGTATCGCGCACAGTGCCTTCCGCGCCGCGGGCGCACGGCGGGGCAAGCTCTGTTCCGTCGACAAGGCCAACGTTCTGGAAACCAGCCAGCTCTGGCGTGACGTGATCATGGAGGTCGCCGTCGGCTATCCGGATATCGCGCTCAGCCACATGTATGTCGACAATGCCGCGATGCAGTTGGTGCGCAACCCGGGCCAGTTCGACGTCATCGTCACCGGTAACCTGTTCGGCGACATCCTCTCAGACCAGGCGAGCATGTGCGTGGGCTCGATCGGTCTGCTGGCGTCCGCGTCCCTCGACGCGAATGGCAAGGGACTGTACGAACCGATCCACGGCAGCGCTCCCGACATCGCCGGTCAGGGCAAGGCCAATCCGCTCGCGATGATCCTGTCGGCCGCGATGATGCTGCGGTATTCGCTGGGTCTCGCGGCGCCCGCCGATCGGATTGAGGCTGCCGTCGCAAAGGCTCTCGAAGGAGGCGCGCGAAGCGCCGATCTTGGCGGCAATATGACGACGCGGCAGATGGGAGATGCGGTGCTGGCTGCGTTGTGATCAATAGGGACCACGGACAGAATTCATGAAACGAGATACCGGCCAGAATCGCGAAATCACCACGAAGTGGCGTCCGGCCACGCAGGCGATCCGCGGCGGCACCTGGAGAAGTGAGCAGGGGGAGACGTCCGAGGCGATCTTCGTCACGTCCGGCTATTGTTACGACGATGCGCAGACCGTGGCCGCCCGGTTCGCGGGTGAGGAAGAAGGAATGACCTATTCCCGCCTCGCCAACCCCACGGTTCAAATGCTGGAGGAGCGCATCGCCTTGCTCGAAGGCGCCGATGCGTGCCGTGCTCAGGCGAGCGGCATGGCGGCAATGACAGCCGCGCTGCTGTGCCAGCTTCGTGTCGGCGATCACGTCGTCACCGCCAAGGCGGCGTTCGGCTCCTGCCGCTGGCTGACCGACACCCTGCTACCGAAGTTCGGAATCGAAACCACCGCCATCGACGCGTCCCGGAACGAAGAGTGGGAGACGGCGATCCGTCCCAACACGAAGCTGTTTTTTTTCGAAACGCCCGCCAACCCCACGATGGACATTGTCGACATGGCCCATGTCTGCGGCCTCGCGCGGTCGCGCGGTATCATTACGGTTGTCGACAACGCGTTCGCGACGCCGGCGCTTCAGCGGCCGATGGATTATGGCGCGGATATCGTCGCCTATAGTGCGACAAAGCTGATGGACGGTCAGGGCCGTGTGCTCGCGGGCGCCATCTGTGGCAGCGACGCGTTCATCAACGACGTGCTGATGCCGTTTCAGCGCAATACCGGCCCCACCTTGTCGCCGTTCAACGCGTGGGTGGTGTTGAAGGGATTGGAGACGCTTGATCTGCGTGCGCGCCGGCAGTCGGAAAACGCGATCCTCCTTGGTCGCTTTCTGGACGGGCGCGTACCGAAGATGTTGCATCCTGGCCTTGAAAGCCATCCCCAGCATGATCTCGCGATGAAGCAGATGCAGGCCTGTGGCCCCATCTTTTCCTTCATTCTCGATGGCGGGCGGGAACAGGCGCATGCATTGCTCAACGCCTTGGAATTGATCGACATCTCCAACAACATCGGGGACAGCCGCAGCCTGATGACCCATCCTGCCTCAACCACCCATCACGGTGTGGGCGCGGAGGTGCGGGAAGACATGGGTGTCGTGGAGGGCATGCTGCGCATCAATGTCGGCCTTGAAGACCCGCAGGACCTGATCGAGGATCTTGATCAGGCATTGACGGCCGTGGGGCTTTAGGGGAAGCTGGCGGCAATGAAAGACGAGACCTCTTTCAGCGCGCTGTTCCCTTTTTTCGCGGCCACCGACGACGTCATCGTGCGCGCCTCCGTGACTTATCTGGCGGAGCAGTCGGATGCAGAGCGGGGGCGGTGGTTCTGGGCCTATCACATCCGCATAGAAAATGAAGGGGACGAACCGGTTCAACTGCTGTCGCGCCGTTGGTCGATCACCGACGGGCGCGGCGCGGTCCATCATGTTGAGGGCGAGGGAGTGGTCGGGGAACAGCCTGTGATCCGCCCGGGCGCCTCGTATGATTATGTGTCGGGTTGTCCGCTCTCCACTTCCACCGGAGTAATGGAGGGCCATTACAACATGGTTGCGGCGGACGGACGGATGCTGCGCGTTGCTATCCCCCGCTTCGCGCTGGTCGCCCCGGCCGAAGCGCAATGAAGCGTACCCACCTGCCGCTCAACGGCTTGCGTGTCCTTGATGCGGCCGCCCGCCATCTCAGCTTTACGCGTGCAGCAGATGAGCTGGCGGTGACACCGGCGGCGGTGGGACAGCAGATCCGTGCGCTGGAAGATATGCTGGGTGTCGTGTTGTTTCGACGTACGCCGAAGGGGCTGGAACTTACGCCGGAGACGGAAGGGGCGCTGGAGGCACTGCGCACCGGTTTCCTCAAGTTCGAGGAAGCGGTGGAGGCGATGCAGGCTGGCCAGTCGAGCAACTCGGTTACCATTGCCGCGCCGCGCGATGTCACGGCGACGTGGTTGATGCCGCTCCTCGCCGCCTATGGCGCGAACCATCCCGAACTGCATTTCACGCTGATTGCTGCCGATGTGCCGGTCGACTTTACAGAGGCCAATCTCGACCTGGCGGTGCAGCTCACCGATGGACCGGGCGAGCATGAGGGGGTGGTGATCGACGATGCGTGGGTTACGGTGGAGGCGGCTGGAGGAAAAGGCGCTGATCGCTGGATTGACTGGCCGGGGGGTCGGGCGGAATCCGATGACGCTTCGTTGAGGGTTGCTGATGGCGGCCTCGCAATCGCGGCGGCGGCTCAGGGCCTGGGCCGGGCAAAGGTGCCCCGCCTGCTCGCCGGTGGGGCGATAGCGGCGGGTAGGGTAACGGAAATCGGCGATCAGGCGGCCGGGCCGAACGGCTATTGGATCATTGCGCCCACGCCGCAATGGCGGCAGAAGAAGGTAAAGGCTCTCATCACGGCATTGATAGGCGAGCGATAAGGCCTTGGGCGGTTCCGGCGCTACTGCCGCCGATCGCTTAGACGCGTGACGATCATGGGCTTTCAAGCACGACGCGGCTTATTTTGCTTGAGACCCGCTTATTCCTCCTGCCCGCGCTTCCGGCGTTCAGGTCCGGTATAGTGCGTGTCAGAGCCCGCGACGCGGCGGTCGTGGCGCAGCAGCACTTGTCCGAGCCAGCCGGTGCGAACATTCTCCTCGTCCGCAAGCGCTTGCAGTGAGCCCAGCTCCTCATAGCGTTGCTTCAGGCGTGCTGCCTCGTCTGCGGGTATCGGTTTCCAGAAGGCCATTCCACACCTCCCTGCCTAGAGCGTGGCGCAGATTCTGCTGGAGAAGGATTAACCACAGGTAAAGACAGGCGCGGGCATGACGGCTTGTGTCCTTCCCGGTCCCACCGCTAACAGCCGCCATGCCCTTTCGTTATCCACTGATCGCATTCTTCCTTGGTCTCTTCGCCATCACGACGGTGGCACGGGCGGCCGATCCGCGAAACAGGCCGGCGCCCGGTCTTGTTCGGGTGGAGTTGGTCACCTCGCTGGGGCCGATTGTTGTGGCGCTCGACATGCGGCGGGCGCCCAAAACAAGTGCCAACTTCCTTCTCTATGTCGATGACGGGCGCTTTGACGGCACCAGCTTCTACCGTGCGGCGCGGAGCCGGAAAGCGCCACGATACGGCTATATCCAGGGCGGTATCCGTACGAACCTGCAGCGCGCCCTTCCTCCGGTTGCGCATGAATCGACGGAGCAGACCGGCATACGGCATCTGGACGCCACCATATCGATGGCGCGGGGCGGTGTGCCCGGAACCGCGATGGGCAATTTCTTCATCACCGTGGGCGCGACCCCGTTCATGGACGCGAAGGGAGATTATCCCGGCTATGCCGCCTTCGGTCATGTGGTTGAGGGCATGGACGTGGTGAAGCGCGTTCTTGCGCAGCCGACAAGCGGCGGCACCGGCGCGATGAAGGGACAGATTATCGAGCGGCCGGTGACAATTCTCCGTGTGAAACGGCTTGATGGCAGGCCACAACCCAGCGGACGGGCCAAAGCCTGGCTCATCTGGGAAAAGTGATCTACGGCATTTCTGCTGGAATGCGCGTACGGATCGATTAAAGGGATCGGCATGAGCGCCCCCCGTGCCATCGACACCGGCCTTCTGCCGGAAGGATTGTCCGACCGCTTGCCGCCGCAGGCGGAGGCGTCGGCGCGGCTGGTGCGCGCGGTGCTCGATGCTGTCGCGGGCCACGGCTATGCCCGTGTCATGCCTCCTTTGGCGGAGTTTGAGGAAACGCTGCTCTCGCGGCTGCAGTCGGCAAGCGCTGAGGACCTTCTCCGCGCAATCGACCCGGCCTCGCAGCGCACGCTGGCCTTGAGGCCGGACATCACCGCACAGGTGGGCCGCATCGCCGCCACACGCATGGCCGCCGCCGCCCGTCCGCTACGCCTGTCCTATGCCGGTCAGGTGCTTAAACTGCGCGCTGATCAACTCCGGCCGGAGCGGGAGGAGATGCAGGCGGGCGCCGAACTGGTAGGAACCGATAGCGAAGCGGCGGCGACCGAGGTTGTCGCTGTGGCGATCGAGGCGCTGCAGGCGGCGGGCGTCAAAGGCATCACGGTAGACTTCACCTTGCCGGATCTTGTGGATCAACTCGCGGCAGGACCGATGCCACTCGACCGGGCGCTCATACAGCCGGTGCGCGCGCGACTTGACGCAAAGGATGCGGGCGGCCTTGTCGCGCTGGGACAAGAAGCCTCCGCCTATCTGCCGCTTATCGAAGCGACTGGGCCGTTTCACGCGGCAATGGAGCGGCTGGAGGCATTGGACGCGGGCGGCGTACTGGCGAGCCGCATTGCCGCCTTGCGCGCCATCGCGAAACCGATCGGCTGGGATGTCACGCTGACGCTCGATCCAACGGAACGGCATGGCTTTGAATATCAAAGCTGGTTTGGCTTTTCGATCTTTGCGAACGGGTTCGTCGGTGAGATCGGCAGAGGCGGCAGCTATACGATCCGCCATCCGGACGGCCGTGCCGAACCGGCAATCGGTTTTTCGCTTTATCCCGACCCGTTGATCGACGCGGGCTTTGGCGTGGAACAGGTGAAGCTGCTGTTCCTGCCGGCCGGCCATGACGTCGAACGGGCAAAAGCTCTTCGGACCCAGGGTTGGCGCACCGTGGCGGGACTGTCGGACAAGGATGACGGGCGCGCTCTGGGATGCAGCCACTGGCTGGACGGGACAACCGTAAGCGCGTTCTGATTTAAGCTCAGGACGCGTTAAGCGTGCAATTGCGGTTTGAGTAACGAAGACCCGACGTCAGATCTCGTCGATTATCTCGGCAAGGGTAGCCAGGCAGTCCCGCCCCAGTTGCATGGACCGTGCGGCAGACCAGCCGAAGTCCGGATCGGGCGCATCGTCATGATCCTTGAACGGCATTTCCAGCGTCATGCTGACCGCGCCAAAGCGTTCGGCGAGTTGCGCCGTGGACATGGAAAGGTTGGCTTTGCCCGCCGGCGCGGGCGGATAGCCTTTCTGCGTCTGGAAGTCGGGCGTGCGCGCCGCGAGCAGGTCGCGATAGCGGTGAAAGAGCGTCAGCCTGTCGGGCCGCAGAGAAGGTATTCCTTCGAAACCCGCCAGAAAGACATGCGCTATCGCCTCGTCGCCATGCACGTCAATGGCGAAGTCGACCCCGGTTTGGTCCATCTCTGCACGGACCAGGAACACCTCAGGGCTGCGCTCCATTGACGGGTCGTGCCACTCGCGGTTGAGGTTGACGCCCGCCGCATTGGTGCGCAGGTGCCCGCGCCGGCTGCCATCCGGGTTCATGTTGGGCACGATGTGGAAAGTCGCCTTTCGGCGCAGCAGGCGCGCCACCGTGTCTTCCATGTCGCACAGGCGCTCCAGCACCCCTTCCGCCCAATATTCGGCCATCGTCTCGCCGGGATGCTGACGCGCGTAGAGCCAGACCTGCTTCGCGCCTTCCCCCACCGTCAGCAGGTCTAGGGGTTGACCATCGAGGGTCAGTCCCAGCTCTCGCTGCGTGACTCCGGGCTGAAGTGCGGCCCAGGCGATAAGGTCGTGATGGCGCTCCATCGAATAGGGTGCGAAATAGGCGACCCAGAGCGCATTGCCGTCCGGTTGCACACGCACGGTCAGGCGGCCGTCGGCGTAATGGGTATCGGCGAGCCGCCAGTTCTCGCGATCCTCGCTGACCCGCGCCCGATAGCCTGGCCAGCCGTCGGGATAGGCCGCTCCGGCGCAATTGGTGATGACAAGCTCGACTTCGCGTGCCGCTGCCCCGGCGACGCGGAAATGAAACCATTGATAAAAGTCGCTGCCGCTGTCCTTCACAATCTCCAACTCCGCGCGCCAAGGTGAGCGGCTGGTGTCGAGGGAAAGGACGCGGATATTGCCAGCGTCGAATGCACTGCTGATTGAGAACGTTGCCGTCATTTGACGGTGATAGTCTCTCCGGATTTTCCAGGGTAGCCGCTAAATAGTGCGGAAGCCAGTTTTTCGGAAGCGATGCCGGGTTGCGCGGCCGGGGTTCCTTCCTTGGCCTGCGTCATCGCGCGGCCCTCCCAAATCGCTTCATTGTTCGCACGGCGCCGGATCTGTACCGAAAGTTGGGTCGTTACGACATCCTTCGGTTTGCCAGAAAGGTCGATGCCGATGCCGAGACCAAGGCCGCTGCCATAGCTGCCGGTTGCGCCGCCAACGCCCACGCTCACGGGGGATCGTGCCGCCATCGGTGAACGCACGTCACGGCTGAAACCAATGAGGGTGACATATTGGCTCGGCGCGACCGTCTGGAGGGCGGTTTCATCCGTGAAGCCAAACCGCTGCATGGCTTGTGACACGGCGCCGGCATAGCTCCGGAACTCCACACTTCCGGCCTCTTGCCCAGGCATGGGTTCGATCGTGAAGCCTCCCGACTGTGCAACGGGGCCGGGTCCGTGGAAGCGCGTGACCTCGACCGGCGGGATCGCCGTGGCACATCCGGCGAGCGTCGCCAGCAGTACCGCAGCTGCGCCGACAAATCCACTTCGGGTCAGGCGGGACGGGTCGGCCATTTTTCTTTTCCCTTCAGAAAGGCTCACGCGCCTGCTTATTCTACCGCACATTTCGCCTGCATGCACGATGAACGGGTAGGGACGTCGCTTCTCAAAATCCGCAAGACGCGTGCGGGGACGTGCTGGCGCTTGACTTTGCACGGCCATCCCCATAGGGGCTGCGCTTCGCTTTTTTGAGCAACAGAACCTATTGAAGGCTGCGTCATGAAGATCCGCAACTCGCTGAAGTCATTAAAGGACCGCCATCGGGACAACCGCGTAATCCGTCGTCGCGGCCGTACCTACGTCATCAACAAGACGAATCGCCGGTTCAAGGCACGCCAGGGCTGATTTAGCTCCGGCACGGAGCATTCTCCGAAAGCTCTGATTCTTTCAGTACTGGATTTGCGAACCCGGCCCGTTAAGGTCGGGTTTGTTCGTATTGGGGGGATCAATGAGCGGTATCGGTCGCTTGCGCGCGGCGGTGGTCTCTGTGCTGTTGCTGACCGCCACGGTATTTTGCGTGGCCACGGCAAGAGCCATGCCTCCGCTGGAAATCTACGGCAACCTGCCAGGGCTGGAGATGGCGGCGATATCGCCCTCCGGCAATCATGTCGCGATACTCGGTCGCGTCGGGACTGACCGGAAAGTGTTGCTGCTCGATCAAGGTAGCAAGCTTATCAGGCATGTTTCGGTGGGAGACATCAAGATTCGCGGCCTCTATTGGGCCGGGGACGAAATGCTGCTGATCGAACGCTCAAACACGACCGTCCTCGGCCCCAGTTTCACCGCCAACAAAGATGCTGAAGGCCGCGCTCGCCTTTGTCGAAAAACATAATCCGCCCGGCCCGGCCCCCACGCGATAAAAACGGGCGGCGCTACCCCTCTCGTCCCGCCAGTTCGTCGCCGCGCAGATGTGCGACGTGAATGACGTTGGTCGAGCCGGGCGTTCCGAACGGCACGCCCGCCAGCACGATGATCTTGTCCCCAGCGGCGGCCATGCGCGTGCGCAGCGCCATACGCCGCGCCTTGCCGATCATCTCCTCAAAGCTCCCGATATCCTTGGTCCGCACGGCATGGACGCCCCAGAGGAGGCCCATTCGACGGGCAGTGCCGATGCGCGGCGTCAATGCAAGAATCGGGATTTGCGGTCGTTCGCGTGACACGCGCCTCACTGTGCTGCCGCTCGACGTGAAGCACACGATCGTTTCCGCACTGACCGTCCGGGTGATGCCGTTGGCAGCCTCGGCAAGGGCATCGGCAGTCGTCGAGTCCGGCTTGGTCTGCGTGAAATGCAGACGGTCGAGATAGCCGGGATCGCGTTCTACGCTTCGGGCGATGCTGTCCATCATCGCCACAGCCTCACGCGGCCAGTCCCCGGCGGCGGTTTCGGCCGACAGCATGATGGCGTCCGCCCCGTCATAAACGGCGGTTGCGACGTCTGACACTTCGGCTCGGGTCGGAGTGGGCGCTCGGATCATCGATTCGAGCATTTGCGTCGCGACGACTACCGGTTTGCCCAGGCGGCGGGCGCAGGCGACGATCTGCTTTTGCAGCGGTGGAACGTCTTGAGGCGGCAGTTCCACACCAAGGTCTCCGCGCGCGACCATCACGCCGTCGGCCAGTTCCAGTATCTCCTCCAGCCGCTGCAGCGCCGCCGGCTTCTCGATCTTGGCCATCAACGCGCCTTCGCCGCCCATCAGGCGCCGCGCCTCGGCGATATCCTCTGGCCTTTGCACGAAGCTGAGCGCGATCCAGTCCACGCCCTGCTGCGTCGCGAATGACAGGTCGCGCCTGTCCTTGTCGGTAAGCGCGGCCATCGGCAGAACCACGTCCGGCACGTTAACACCCTTCCGGTTGGAAAGGGCGCCACCAACCTCCACTATCGTCTCGATTCGTTCGGGGTCGACCGATCGAACCCGCAGCACGAGTTTGCCGTCATCGAGCAGGAGGCGGGTGCCAGGCTCCAGCGCGTCATAGATTTCCGTATGCGGCAGGTTCACGCGCCGCGATGTGCCGAGCGCCTCGTCGCGATCGAGCACGAATTCCTGGCCAGTCTTCACCGTAACGAGATTGTCGACAAATCCGCCGATACGCAGTTTTGGTCCTTGCAGGTCCGCCAGTATCGTCGTGGGGCGTCCGAACTCTTTCTCCAGCGCGCGTATATGAGCGAGGCTTTGCGCATGTTCGTCATGGCCGCCATGGCTCATGTTCAGCCGGAAGGCGTCGGCCCCGGCAAGATAAAGCTCGCGAATCGTATCAGCGTCGTTGCTAGCCGGTCCCAGAGTCGCCAGAATACGGACGTTGCGTGCACGCGGGGAAAGGGTCTTCAAGGGTGCTCCTTAGTGTTTGGAGGGTCTTGGGGATGTTTACGAAAAGGACAGGTCGTGGCTATTTCCGCAGCACGACAGGAATATGACGGGAAACAAGGAATCTAGCATGATTGAACCGAGAATCAACGACGCTGCCGCCGCGGCGGCGTTCCGGCGGCTGGTTCGTCATCTGCGCCATCGCACGGATGCGCAGAATGTCGACCTGATGGGGCTGGCGGGCTTCTGCCGCAACTGTCTCGCCGATTGGCTGGCAGAGGCAGACGGCGCCATGACGAAGGATGAGGCGCGCGAGGCGATCTACGGCATGCCCTATTCCGAATGGAAGAGGGACAACCAGATGGAGGCAACCCCGGAACAGATCGCCCGGATGGAAGAAAGCGTGGCGAGGAACAGGGCGAGCGACTAAAGAACGGCGCTTCATGATTCATTTGAGGGAGTAGCCATGAGCGAGGGGACCATCGCGGCCGACCAGTTGCGCCTGTTAATCGAACGCATCGAGCGGCTTGAGGAGGAAAAGAAGGGCATCAGCGACGACATCAAGGACGTATACGGCGAGGCCAAGGCTACCGGCTATGACACAAAGACGATTCGCCAGATCGTTCGCCTGCGCAAGATGGAAAACCATGTGCGGCAGGAAGCCGAAGCGCTGCTGGAAACCTACAAGGCGGCGCTGGGGCTGGCGTAGGCCCGACGTGTCTGAACGCGCGCGCCAAAGCGCATGGCGCCGCGGCATGAATCCGACGCGAGATGCCGGGGCATTGCCGCACCGGCCGCGCGAATGGCCCAACCGCCACTGCCTGATAGGAGCGACACTATGAGCACATCACCCTGGGGTTCATCGCCATCGGCAGGAGACGGTGACATGATCGTCACCACCACCAATGGCGTGGAGGGCCGCCCCGCGCGCCAGTATCACGGCATCGTCACCGGCGAGGTGATCGTCGGCGCCAACCTGTTTCGTGATCTTTTCGCTGGCATTCGCGACATTGTGGGCGGACGGGCGGGCTCCTATGAAAATGTGCTTCAGAGCGCGCGGGAACAGGCGCTGTCGGAAATGCGCATGCGCGCTGCCGAGCTGGGCGCCAACGCCGTAATTGGCGTTGATCTCGATTATGAGGTGCTGGGGTCCAACGGATCGATGCTGATGGTGTCCGCGACCGGCACGGCGGTCAGCCTCTGAGGTGCCCGGTTGCGGGAAGGCAGCGGCGGCGCTAATCAGCGCCGCATAGACCTCATTTCAGACCAAGGAGCAGGCCGTTGGCAGGCCACAGCAAATTCAAGAACATCATGCATCGCAAGGGCGCGCAGGACAAAAAGCGCTCGGCGATGTTCTCAAAGCTTAGCCGCGAGATCACCGTCGCGGCGAAGATGGGCATGCCCGACCCGGACATGAACCCCCGCCTCAGGCTTGCCGTCAATGCCGCCAAGGCGCAATCGATGCCGAAGGATAATATCCAGCGCGCGATCGACAAGGCAACAAAGGGTGACGGCGAAAACTACGAAGAAGTGCGGTATGAGGGCTATGGTCCCGGCGGCGTCGCGATCATCGTCGAGGCCCTGACTGACAACCGTAACCGTACCGCGACCAATGTGCGTACGGCGTTCAGCAAAAACGGCGGCAACCTGGGCGCGAGCGGCGCAGTAAGCCACGGATTCGATCGCATGGGCCTCATCACCTATCCGGCGGCCGCCGGTGGTGCCGACATAGTGTTCGAGGCCGCGCTGGAGGCCGGCGCCGAGGACGTTCAGTCGAACGAGGATGAGCACGAGATCTGGACGGCGATGGATTCGCTGCATGAGGTGGCGAAGGCGCTGGAAGATGTGCTCGGTCCGGCAGAAAGCGCCAAGCTTGCCTGGAAACCGCAAACCACGGTCGATGTGGACGAGGCCAGTGCCGCAACGCTCATGAAGTTGGTGGACACGCTTGAGGATGATGACGATGTCCAGACCGTCTGGGGCAATTATGATGTCTCCGACGAGGTGATGGAGAAGCTGGGTTGATCTGGGGACGGCCGATCATCCCATGATCGCTCTCGCCGCTCTCTTGGCCCGGATGCACCAATCCGGAATGTTCATGCATGGTGAGTAGGTGATCATCCTCGGCCTCGATCCCGGTCTCGGCACCACCGGTTGGGGTTTGATTGTCGCTGAGGGTAATCGCCTCGGTCATATCGCCCACGGCCAGATACGGACCGACGCCGCCCGCGCGCTGCCGCAGCGGCTGCTGGCGCTCGATGCGGCGCTCACGGACCTTATCCTCGCTCACAGGCCCGACGGCGCCGCCGTGGAGGAGGTGTTCGTCAACGCCAACCCGCAATCGACGCTGAAGCTGGGGCAGGCGCGCGGTGTGGTATTGCTGAATGCCGCCCGTGCGGGGATCGAAGTGGGCGAATATGCCGCCCGGCTGGTCAAGAAGTCTGTCGTTGGCGTGGGCAGCGCGTCCAAGGACCAGGTTCACGCGATGGTCAGCCGCCTGCTGCCTGGTGCCGCGATTTCCGGTGCCGACGCTGCAGACGCGCTCGCGGTTGCGATCACCCATGCACATATTCAGGCGAGCATGAAAAAACGCACTTTGTGATGGAAACGAACCAAGAACACCGTTACACCCTTACTTCATGATCGCGCATCTGAAGGGGGTAGTGACATCGACCGGCGCGGACGGTGCCGTGATCGATGTCGGCGGCGTCGGCTACGTCTTTGGCGCCAGCGCGCGGACGCTCTCCGCCCTCGGTACGGTCGGAGAGATCGTCACCGTCCATACCGAGATGCTTGTAGCGGAGGATTTCATACGGCTGGTCGGCTTTGCGTCCGAGGGCGAGCGCGACTGGTTTCGCCTCTTGACCGGGGTGCAGGGAGTCGGCGCGCGGGTGGCGCTGGCGATATTGTCGATACTGGACGGTGCGGAGTTGCACCGCGCGATAGCCGCGCAGGACAAGGCAATGGTCGCGCGCGCCAATGGCGTCGGACCGAAACTCGCCGAGCGTATCGTGCGTGAACTGAAGGACAAGACGGGCGCGATGCCGGGGGCGGGGGCCACGCTCAGCGGCGTTGCGGCTATGGCGAATGCGCCTGCGGGCAGCCCGAGCGCCGACGCGATGAGTGCGTTGACCGGTCTTGGTTTCAAACCCTTCGAGGCCAGTCAGGCGGTGGCTGCGGCGGAAGCGGAACTAGCCGAGGGAGCAGGCCTTGACGCGCTGGTGCGACTGGCGCTCAGGAAGGCGGCGAAGTGATGCGCGATAAACTATAGTCCAGCATGACTGTAAGATAAGGGCGAAGCACAACGCAGTTGGGCGGGAAGGACACAATGTGATGCTTGGGGATGAGACCGAGGACGAACGGCGATGGGTGAGACCCGCCATCGAAGAGGGTCTGGCGTCCGGGGTGATCGAGAAAGACGCCAGGCAGGTGTTGCGCGAAATCATGATAGAAATCCCTTCTTCAAAGGGTTTCTCATCGTCATGCTGAGCTTGTTTCAGCATCCATCGTGCAACGGCTCGAACCCTAAATCGGTCGCCAGATCGTTCCAGCGCGGATTACCGGCTTCGATCAAATTGATCTTCCATTGCCTGCGCCAGTTTTTGAGCTGCTTTTCACGCAGGATTGCGGCTTCCATTGTGTCGCACATTTCGAAATGGACCAGTCGATGCACGGCGTAACGGGAAGTAAATCCAGGGATGGTCTTGGTGCGATGCTGGTGCAGCCGTGCGATCAGATTGGATGTAACCCCGATGTAGAGCGTGCCATTGGGTTTGCTGGCGAGGATGTAGGCGCAGGGTTCTTTCACGCTTCACCTTCCCAGCGTTTTCGTCATCCTGAACTTGTTTCAGGATCCATTAAGAGGCAAGCATTGTCCTGTCCTACATGGATGCTGAAACAAGTTCAGCATGACGGGATCGAGTGATGACCGACACCGATCGCATCATCACCCCCGCACGCCGCACCGAGGATGTGGATGTGGCGCTGCGGCCGAAATCGCTGGACGAGTTCGTGGGGCAGGCCGCCGCGCGCGACAATTTGCGCGTGTTTATAGAGGCGGCCCGTAATCGCGGCGAGGCGCTCGACCATGTCCTCTTCTTCGGTCCGCCGGGCCTAGGAAAGACCACGCTGGCGCAGATCATCGCCAAGGAAATGGGCGTCGGTTTTCGCGCGACCTCCGGTCCCGTCATCGCCAAGTCCGGCGATCTTGCCGCGCTGCTCACGAATCTCGACGAGGGCGACGTACTCTTCATCGACGAGATTCACCGGCTCAATCCTGCGGTGGAGGAAATCCTCTATCCCGCGATGGAGGATCGCGCGCTCGACATCATGATCGGGGAGGGGCCGTCGGCGCGCTCGGTGCGGATCGACCTGCCGCATTTCACGCTAGTTGGCGCGACCACGCGCCAGGGCCTGCTGACGACGCCGCTGCGCGATCGCTTTGGCATTCCGGTGCGCCTCATTTTCTATACGGTCGAGGAACTGGAGCATGTGGTGACGCGTGCCGCGCGCCTGCTGGGCCTCGCCATAGCGACCGATGGCGCGACGGAGGTCGCGCGCCGCTCGCGGGGTACGCCGCGCATTGCCGGGCGGCTGCTGCGCCGGGTGCGCGATTTCGCCGATGTCGCGGGCGCTGCTATGGTCGATGCGAAGATTGCCGACGCCGCGCTCACCCGCTTGGAGGTGGACGGACTGGGCCTGGATGCGATGGACCGTCGCTACCTCATGATGATCGCCGACATCTACAAGGGCGGGCCGGTGGGGGTGGAGACGCTTGCAGCTGGACTTTCCGAGCCGCGCGATACGATCGAGGAAGTGATCGAGCCCTATCTCATCCAGCTTGGTCTTGTGGCCCGAACCGCGCGGGGCCGCTGTCTGAATGGGCCAGGGTGGAAGCATCTGGGGCTCAATCCGCCCACGGGAAGCCAGGAAGGTCTGTTCGACGCATAGGTAGCCCGGTTGATCGGGACTTGGGGCGGTTCCCGCAATTTTTGGCACCATTCGGTCTTTGCCAACGACTCGGGGGTCGTCTAGAGACACGCACATGTCAGCGCCGACACCCGTCCCCGACATGCCTCTGCCCGCGTCCGGCCGCTTCGCAGCGGGCGTGCATTACTTTCCGGTGCGCGTCTATTTCGAGGACACCGACACAGGCGGCATCGTCTATCACGCCAATTATCTGCGCTATATGGAGCGCGCTCGGTCCGACATGCTACGGCTGCTGGGGATCGATCAGCGCGCGGCGCTGGAGGGTGGGGAGGGGGTCTATGCGGTCACGCATGTCGGTATCGATTTTCGTGGCTCCGCGCGGCTCGACGATGATCTCGTGGTGATGAGCCGCGTTGGCACCGTGTCCGGCGCAACCGTCACCATCGCGCAGGATGTCGCGCGAGGGTCCGACCTGCTTAGTCACGGCGACGTTACCGTTGCGTTTCTTTCTCCCCAGGGCCGGCCGAAGCGTCAGCCCCGTCCCTGGGTCGCTCTCTTCAACCGCATCGCCCAGGGGGATAATATCCAGCAATGACCATGCCCGTTCCAGAGCTTGCTACCAACGCGGCGACGCTGTCGCCGCTTGCACTGTTTGTTCAGGCCGACCCGGTGGTGAAGGTGGTCATGATAGGGCTGCTTCTTGCCAGCATCTGGACATGGGCGATCATCATCGCCTTCGCCCTGCGTCTGTCTCGCGAAATGCGCCATGGCGCCGAGTATGAGAAGGATTTCTGGCGTAGCGAGGACATTGATCGTTTCCACGACAAGCGCGGTACGGAGGATGTGCCAAGCGCACGCGTGATTGCCGCCGGCATCGGTGAATGGCGCAGGTCCACAAACCAGAAACAGGTCGACCGCGATGGCACCCGCGACCGCCTTTCGACCGCGATGTCGAGCGCGATCGCGGTTGAGGCCGACCGCCTGTCCGACCGGCTCAATATCCTCGCCACCATCGGCTCGGTTGCGCCGTTCGTCGGCCTGTTCGGCACCGTCTGGGGCATCATGCGCAGCTTCACCGCCATTGCCGCCGAACAGAACAGCAGTCTTGCTGTCGTGGCTCCCGGCATTGCCGAGGCGCTGTTTGCGACGGCGCTCGGCCTGTTTGCGGCTATTCCGGCGGTGATCGCTTATAACCGGTTCAGTCATGCCGTGAACCGTGTCGAGGCGCGGCTCACCCGGTTTGCTGATAGTGTCTATACCACTATGAGCCGGGAGCTGGAGCGGCACTGATGGGGATGGGTACGCCTCCTTCGGCCAAGGGCGGGCGCCGCCGGGCGCCCATGGCTGAGATCAACGTGACGCCGCTCGTCGACGTGATGTTGGTGCTGCTCATCATTTTCATGGTGACCGCGCCTCTGCTGGTAACCGGCGTGCCGGTGAAGTTGCCCGAAAACCGGGCGAAAGCCCTTGCGACCGACGATGAGCCGACGATCATCTCGCTGACAGCCGACGGGGGAATTTTCATCAACGACACGGCGGTGGGCGACGCGGAGCTCAGCAGTCGTGTCGCGGACGTGGCTTCCTCCTACGAAGGGAGGGAGGCTCCGCAGATCTTCCTGCGCGCCGATGCCGGGCTCGACTACGGCCGGGTCATGGCGGTGATGGGCGAGTTGAACCGCGTCGGCCTCAATCGCATCGCATTGGTCAGTACTGCGGCGGCGGAGTCTGTAAGCCGTCGTTCAGAATAGGCCATTAGGTAGGGGGGACATGGAGCGCACGGAGAAATTCGGTTTCGGCATAGCCAGCGCGGCGCATGTGCTGCTGTTCGCGGCGCTGTCGACCAGCTGGATCTCAGCCAATCCGCTCAAGCTGCGTAACGATGCCGTCGAGGTTACCTTCGCAGATGAAGTCGCGCTTCAATCCGCCGCCCGCAAGCTCGCGAAGGAGCCTCCTCCTCCCGCCCCCGGTGAGGCCGAAGGGTTGCCGGAACAGGCCCCGCCCACACCGGCAGAAGCTGTCGCGCCGCCAAAACCCGCGCCCGCACCGGAGCCTGCGCCCCTTCCAATGCCTCAGCCGCGCACCGTCAGCAAGCCGGAGCCCCGCCCCGCCGCCCGCTCCAATCCTGCGCCAGCAAAAGCCAGGCCGGATACGAAGGAGCAGAGCAAGCCCGCCAAGCCGCAGCAATCGGAGAAATCGCGAGGGATGCTGAAACTTGACACCAGTCAATGGGCCAGGTCCGACAGCCGTGCCGACGCAAACTCGAAA
>DASULD010000066.1:0-9380 GCA_036278355.1 Sphingobium sp. | reverse complement strand
GACATCGGCCGCGATCCGACCGGGAACTGCTGGCGAAACGGCACGATCAGGTGTGGCCCGGACCGGCGTGTTTGCAACGGAACCGGCATCGCGTACCTCTGCCATCCTTACGCTGTGACGCGCGATAGACAGCAACACCGTCGCTTCGCCCGTTTTAACCGGCGCGGCCGCACGGCCGCTCTCAGATTTGACTTCAGGGTCACCTTGACGGTCCGCCTTCGGTAGCGGGGCAGATAATTCAGGCGCGTCCCCGCGCCGCGGTTCCACGTCGCCGCCCGCATCCTGCTTGCTGGACGTAAGCGGCTTGCCTTCGTCCCTCGGCGGTGGCGTCCGTTCAGACACAGGGCGCCTGATTCCGGCGTTACCCTCGCCGTCAAATTTCGCCTTGCCGGCGGCAGCGCCGACCAGCCCTTCCGTGGCTTTCTCGCCGGTGGACGGACCCTCGTTACCGTCCCCCTCGCGTCCGGCCGGGACCTCCGAAGCGGCAACGGCCGAAGTCACCGTCACTGCCGACGGTGCAAGAACGGGCTCGTTTGGAACGGCCGGATCGTTGACGATCTTCCTTTTCGTCGGGCCGATCCGCGGCTCGCCCGACTGAACCTCGGACGCTGCTTTTCCTGGCGCGACTGGAGCCTGATGCTCCACTATCTCTGCTGTGGCGGGCGGCCTAGCAGTCATCTTGGCAGACTTTCGGGCCGGACCTGTCGCAGGTTGATCTGCCACCGCGACCGCGCTCCCCGGTTCGGCCGCCACTTGCGCGGCGCCCTCCGCCTCGGGATTGGAATCCACCACTGGCGGGACGTTCATCGCCTTCTCGGCCGCTTTACCTGTTCCCGGCAGATCAGACTTCGCTGCGGCAGCTTTCGCGGTCGCGGGCAAGACCCCTTCGGCCATCAGCGCTGCAAAATCCTTGCCGTCGCCGCCAACAGGCAGCGGCGTCATGCCGCCCGCTACACCCGGCAGACCCAGTACGGACGCACCCGCCACCGGAGTCAAACCCTGGACGTTGGTCGTCATGTCTTGTCCTCCGATTGACCCGGCTGGCCCTGACGAGGCAGCCGCTGGCGCGGGATCGCGGCGATGCGTGCCTCGCGTTCGTCCTCGATCCGCGCGTGGATCCGTTCCTTCAGGCGCCGGGCGATTTCCTCTTCGCGGCTCGCCTCGACCTGCCTGACCTGCTTCTGGCCGATCACCCTGTTCGCATCGTACAGTGCACCCTCAAGCTGCTTTCCTGCGCGTTCCAGCCGTTCGGCAAGCTCGCGGTAGGAGGCGAACGTGCCCCCCATCTGCGTGCGCTCGGCCTCAAACAGCTCGGCGCGAACGCGCGACACGCGCCTGGCGTTGTTCGCTATCGTATCGGCTTCGTCCCGCGCCCTCACCGTCTCGGCCACCGCCATTGCGTGCTGCGCCTCCCGCACCCGAACAAGGCGCTGGCGCCGCGCGAGCAGGCGCGCGCTCATAGGCCGAACTCCGCGATCAGCGCAGCGATGCTGCCATCCATATCAACGCGCGACTTTGCGCTCTGGCGCAGAAAGTCCAGTATCTCCTGACGGCGCGAGACCGCCTCGTCGATCAGGGGATCGTTGCCGGGCCGGTATGCTCCCATCAGGATGAGGTCGCGATTTTCCTCATACGCGGCCCATAGCGCGCGATACATGGCTGCTGCGCGCAGATGCGTTTCATCCGTGACGTCGGCCATCACGCGCGACAGGGACTTGCCGATGTCGATCGCGGGAAAGATCGCCTGTTCCGACAGGTGACGGGACAGGACGATATGCCCATCCACAATGGCGCGGGCGGCGTCGACGATCGGATCGTCGGTGTCGTCTCCGTCGGCCAAAACCGTATAAAGCGCGGTAATCGATCCGCCCGAGCGGAGGTCGACACCCGCGCGTTCGACCAGGCGCGGAATAAGCGACAGGGCCGAAGGGGGATAGCCTTTCATCGCCGGCGGTTCACCCAACGATAGCCCGATTTCCCGCTGTGCATGGGCGCAACGGGTCAGGCTGTCGATCAGAAGCAGCACTTTCTTACCGCGCGCCCTGAAATATTCGGCGATGGCAGTGGCGCGTGCTGCCGCTCGCAGCCTCAGCACGGGTGGATGATCGGCGGGAACGGCGACCACGACGCTCTTGCGCATCATACCGCCAGACAGCTTCGTCTCGATGAAGTCGGTAACTTCGCGCCCGCGTTCCCCGATCAGTCCCGCAACCACGACATCGGCCTCTGCCCCGGCGATCATCTGACCCATCAATACCGATTTGCCGACGCCCGACCCGGCGATGATGGCGATGCGTTGTCCGCGTCCGGCTGTCAGCAGGGCATTGACCGCACGCACGCCGAGGTCGAACCGCTCCGTGACGCGTCCCCTATCGAGCACATTGCCGCGTACTCCTGCCAGCGGCCACGCACCCTGCGCCAGTATGGGGCCCCTTCTGTCGAGCGGCTGACCCATCGCGTCGATGATCCTGCCGATCAGGCCCTCACCCACCTGCACCATATTGGTGGCGCTGTCGGGTTCGACCCGTGCGCCGTTTTCCAGCGGCGCGTCGACGTCCAGCGGTACCAGTATCGCCCGGTTCCCGCGAAAACCGGCGACCTCTGCCCGTGCGAAGCCGCCACCCGAGGACGCGACACGCGCGCCGGTGCCGACCGGCCGGTTGAACCCGGTCACTTCGAGCATGCCGCCGTCATGGCTGACGAGCCGCCCCACGTGGCGCGGCACGGACGTCAGCACGACATGGTCGAGCAGCTTTTCGGCGTGTGAGATGGAAGAGGCGATCACTCCTGCCCCTCCATATCGTCGAGCATCGCCCTGAGGCGTGAAAGCTGAACGTCCGGTCCGTCCTCGATCCAGCCGTCTGCCGTATCGAGCCGGACGCTGCCGCGCGACAGGCTGCCGTCAGGAATGAGTGGGAATCCGAAGTCGTATCCCGACAGCATCGCGATATCATCGGGATGAAGATGCAGACTGTTACGGCTCTGCCCGTCCTCGATGAAGCGGCTCACAGCCTCGACCCGAAGTGAAAGCACGTCCGGATTCACAGGGGCCTCGCCGACGATCTGCGTCACCAGCCGGATAACCGCAGCCGACAGCAGGGACGAAAGCGCACCGTTCGCGGCGGGTGCGATCTGTTCCAGCGCGTGAACCAGTCGCATCTTCGCGTCCTGATCGGCAACCACGCTCTCCGCAGCGAGGCGCATTCCCTCGTCGAGGCCCTGTGCGAACGCTTCGGCCCTCACTTGTTCGACGGGATCGATTTTTAACGGCCCATCCTGCCTGAGCGAAGCTGCGCGCGGGCGCAGTATCTCCTGCCCGTCGGCGAAGCGCGCCTGAAATGTGCCGGCCCTCGCCTGCCCCAGGGCGCCGAGAGCGACCGACTGTGCCGCGCCCATTTCTTCAACCGAAAATATCCTAGACAAAATCGTCTCCCGGTCCACCAAGCGTGATCGTGCCCTGGTCGGCGAGCCGGCGCGCCTCGGCGACGATCCGCTTCTGTGCATCCACGACCTCTGCCAGGCGCATCGGCCCGCGCTCTTCCATTTCGTCGACGATGGATTGCGCCGCCCGCTGGGACATGCAGCCCAGCATCTTTGCCTTGAGCACTTCGTTCGCGCCCTTCAGCGCCACGACCAGCAGTTCGTTGTCCACACCGCGCAGCAGAGCGCCCATATTCTTTTCGTCGAGCTCGATCAGATTGTCGAAGATGAACATCTCTTCCTCGATCGTCTGCGCGATGATCTTGTCACGCTTGGCCAGCGCCTTGATGATCCGCTGTTCCACGTCCTTGCGGACATTGTTCATGATCGCGGCCGCCTCGCTGGTGCCCCCCCGCTGGGACGTGCCCCCCTTCTTGGCGGCCGGCGTTCCGCTGGAAAGCATCACCTCGAGATCGTCGAGAGCTTCGCTGCTGACGGGGCCGAGCGTCGCCACGCGATAGACCAGATCCTCCTGATATTCGTTGGGCAACATGGTCAACACATCGGCGGCGGTGCGCGGGTCGAGATGCGCGAGGACGATCGCCATCACTTGCGGATGCTCGTTTTCGATGACGGTGGCGATCTCGCCGGGTTCCATCCATTTCAGCAGGGAAAGCTTGGTCGAACGGGTCGGCGGCGTAATCCGCGCCAGTATATTGTCCGCGCGTTCCGGCCCCAGCGCCTTGTGCATCGCCCCGCGAATATGGCGGCTGGCGCCGTAACCGATAGTGGTCCGCCGCCGGGCCTTGCTCACGAACTGGTCAAGCGCCTGGTTTACTTCCTCGATCTCGACGTCGGCCACATCGTACATGGCATAGCCGAGCTGGCGCACCTCGTCGGGTTCCAGCCGCGAAAGGATTTCTGCCGCCTCGTCCTCGTTGAACAGCATCAGCAGGACGGCTGCAGCGGCGCTGCCATGAAGCGGCCTCAGGTCGGCGCCCTCAAGGAGATCGAAGTCGATATCAGGCATGTTCGCGGGCCTTGCCTTCGCGCAGAAGGTCGCGCACCACCAGCGCGGCGCGATCGGGGTCCTGCTTTACGAAATTGCGGATGAGGTCAGCGCGCTGGGCGTAATCGGGTGTCGAGCTGATCATGTCGAGCGTCACCATCTGGCTCGGGTTCGCTTGCGCCGTGCGTACCAGCTCCTGAGAGATTTGCTGCCCGATCTCCGTCCGCTTCTGTGCGCGGACGGCGGGTGACTGCGGCGTCTTCTTGATTGTGTCGAGTTTCTTGAGCAGCGGCCGCCCGATCCCGAAGATCAGTACCGCGACCACCGCAAGCGCGGAAAGATTGCGCACCAGCATCTTGAACCAGCCCGCCTCGTAGAACGGTGTGCCCTCGGCTTCGGCTGCGTTGGCCTTGGCAAAGCCCCGGGCCGTGAGTGCCACCTTGTCGCCGCGGGCCTCGTCGAACCCGACGGCGCTTTTCACCAGTGCCTCGATCTGCGCGATCTCCTCGGCTTTGCGCGGCTTGCCGTCCACGCCGTTGTCGAGGGCGACAGCAACCGAAAGCCGCTTCACCGTGCCCACCGCGTCGCGGGTGACCGAAACTTCCCGTCCCAGTTCAAAGCTGCGGTTATAGGTTTCCTGTGTGCGCAGCGGCGCCAGGGGCGGCACCGTCTGGCCATTCCCCGCAGTCCCCGGGAGAGCGCTTGTTGCGCCCTGGGCGATCTGGGCATTGGCGGCCTGCGTACCTGCCTGGGCGGGCGGCGGCGCCTGATTGGAAAGCGCGCCGGGGATCCCGCCTGCCTCCCCGCCGACGCCCGGGCCGTTTTCAGGGTTTCCGGCCTGCCAGCTACCCTGGTCGACGCGCAGACGCGCCTCTTCCTGGGGGTAGGTTTCGCGCGTTGCCTGGCGCTCGTCGAAATTCACTTCCGCGTGAACTTCAGTGGAAAACTTGCCCGCGCCGACAATCGGAGTCAGCAGGGCCACCACCGCCTGGCGATAGCGTTCCTCGATCCGGGTCTGCACCGCGATCTGTCTGTCGGTCGTGCCTTCGACGCCGCCAAGGCTCGAAAGCAGGTGGCCGTTCTGATCTACGACAGAGATGGACTCCGGCGTCAGGTCGGGCACGGAAGAGGCGACGAGATGCACGATCGCCTGAACCTGATCGTCCGCAAGCGTCCGGCCCGATGCAAGCCGCAGCATCACCGAGGCTGCCGGCTTGCTGCGGTCACGCAGGAAGATGCTGGGCGCTTCGACGGCCAGGTGAACGCGTGCCCCCTCGACAGAGTCGATGGCTTCGATCGTGCGGGCAAGATCCATCTCGCGCGCACTCCTCAGCTTCTCTCCCTCGACCGCGCGGCTCGCCCCCATGGGCAGGCTGTCGATCATGCTGTTGCCGTCGGGCGCGCTCTTGGGCAGCCCTTCGGACGCAAGCATCATCTTGGCCTTGAAATAATCGTCCTCGGCGACGGTGATCGCGCCGGAACTGCTGTCGAAATGATAGGGCAGCGCATTCTTGTCGAGCACGCTGGCGACGGCGGCTTTTTCCGCGTCGGGCAGCCCGCGGAACAGGTCTCGCTGCGGCGGTTCGCGCAGGGCCATCCAGACGAGCGCAGCCGCACCGACCACGCCGAGCAGGCCCAGCATCGGCAGGCTGCGCGCGATCGCGGGCTGATTAAAGATATCGGAAAATCTCATGCGCCATGCATCCGCGCCACCCGCTCGCATGGGCATTGCGGCCGAGGCCGGGACGGCGGGGAGCGCGGAGCTCGCGGGCGCCAACGGATCATTCATCCTCTATACCCCTCATACCGTCCAGCCATCATACCGGCATGCTCATGATGTCCTTGTACGCGGACAGAAGCTTGTTGCGGACCTGAAGCGTCGCCTCGAAACTGACGGATGCCTTCTGCTTGGCGAGCATCACTGCCGCGATATCGGTGGTCTCGCCCCGCTCGAACGCGGTCGCGGCGGCACCGGCATCGCTCTGAAGCGCATCGACCTTATCAAGCGCACCTTTCAGCGCGGCGGTGAAGTCGCCTGGCCTTGCTCCGCCCGTACCCTGCGCACCCCCGACCTGCGCCGCACCGGGCGCGGATACATCGCGGAGGGCCGCGTTCTTCTGCAATATGGCGTTACGGATCGCCATGATGCTGTCGGTGGAAATGCCGTTCATCGTCCGGTCCCCCTATCGGCCTCAGGCCACCGCCAGGTCGCGAAGTTCGGCGAGGCGATAGCGTAGCGTCCGCTCTGATATGCCGAGCTTGCGCGCGGCACGCGCGCGGTGCCCGTCGGTTTCGTCGAGCGCCTGGCGTACAGCGTCGAGCTTGGACGCATGCGCGATATCCTGCAGCCTGACCGGGCGGCCACGGGCGGGCATCCGGATGGGCTGGCGCGGTTCGATCGGCATCTGCACAGAGGCAAACCCCGGGGCGGCCATGGTTTCGAGACTGAGGTCACCCGCATCGATACGCGTGCCCTCGCGCAGCACGATCGCGCGTTGCAACACATTGCCCAGTTCGCGCGCGTTGCCGGGCCAGTTGTGACGGCCGAGCCGGTCGAGCGCTTGCGGAGTCGGCCACGCGAAGCTGTCGGGCACGGGTGCGCGCTCAGCGAACGCGAGCAGCATCGCGGCGCTGATCGCCAGGATGTCGCCAGTCCGCGCGGCAAGCGGGCTCATGGCCAGCGGCATCACGTTGAGACGCCAGTAGAGGTCTGTCCGGAACCGGCCGGCCTCCGCCTCAAACGCGAGGTCGCGGTTGCACGCGGCGATTATCCGCACATTGACGGGCACCGCATGCGTCGCGCCGACGGGAAGTATCTCCCCTTCCTGCAGCGCGCGCAGCAGCTTTGCCTGAAGGTTGAGCGGCAGTTCGGCAATTTCGTCCAGGAACAGCGTCCCGCCGTCAGCCGCCAGGAACAGCCCGTCCGATGACTGCGCGGCGCCGGTGAAGCTGCCCTTGCGATGGCCGAAGAGCATCGCCTCCATCATCGTTTCGGGCAGCGCGGCGCAGTTGACAGCGATGAAATCGCGTTCGCGCCGGGCCGAGCGTGCATGAAGGAAACGTGCCATGCCTTCCTTGCCGGTGCCGGTCGCCCCCTGGATCAGGACGGTCGCGTCGCTGGCGGCGATGCGGGAGGCCAGCGACATCAGGCGCGCGCTCGCCTCGTCCCCGACCGCCGGCATACCTGATGGACGCAGCAGTTCGGCGACAAGCGCGCAGGCGAAATCGAGGTCGGCGGGGCCGAACTCAACGCGGGCAGGCAGGCCGTTGGCCGCCTGGACAAACCGAGGAGCCCCTGGCCGATAGTCGATCAATATGTCGCGGCAGGTGGCGTGTTGCAGCTCGCTTGCCAGCAGAACATGGATGCCGCCCCGGACGCGAGGCGCCTCGGCCGCTATGGGTGCGATATCCAGAAAGGCGCGCTCAAGCCAGGCCTGCATCGCAGGAACGCGGGCGCACACGGCGTCGCTTATGCCAAAAGTCGGCATTCAGGTTGGTCCCCCACATTCGAAAGGCGGTTCCACCTCGGCGAGGCCTCCACCCCCGTCTTTCGATAGGTCCGTTTTTGGGGAAAACACTTATGATATGGTTAACGAATGTCGGCCGAATTGCCGTCGCGGCAATTTTTTTCCGCTTTTTTTGCCTCCCGGCCCGTGCCGCCGGTAACTATTCGCTAACCCTCGTGATGCCGGGAAAAGCTGGCATGGCCGCGCCGGTCCGCCGCATGACCGGACGAAGCGGCCCTCAGGGTCCCCGGCACATATTGCGCGTTTACCTTTAAAGCCTCGGCGAGCAGCGCCGTTATCCCCTCCGAGGCCGCGAGCAGCATCTGCCCTGGCGACCGAAACAAAGAAGAGGAAACAACATGACCGTTATCGGTACCAATGTCGCCGCGATGCGCGCGCAAAGCGCATCGACCTCCGCCAGCAACCAGCTGCAGCAGTCGATGGAACGCCTGTCTTCGGGCAAGCGCATCAACAGCGCGAAGGACGACGCCGCCGGCCTCGCCATCGCCACCAAGATGACCGCGCAGATCAAGGGCCTCAACGCCGCCGCGCGCAACGCCAATGACGGCATCTCCCTCGCCCAGACGGCGGAAGGCGCGCTCGGCCAGATCAGCAACATCGTGCAGCGCGTCCGCGAGCTGGCGGTGCAGTCTGCCAACGGCACTGTCACCAATCAGGATCGTGCAGGCCTCGACAATGAATCCCGTGCCCTGCTCGATCAGATCAACACGATCGCGTCGACGACCAACTTCAACGGCGTGAAGCTGCTCGATGGTTCGGCGTCCACCGTGAGCATTCAGACGGGTATCAACTCGACGGACACTGTCTCGGTTGCCCTGCAGAACGCCACAACCGGCGCGACCGGCCTCAAGATTGCCAAGACCGCTACCACGGTGCTCTCGTCCACGGCCGGTGTCGATACGATCGTCGGCACGGGCGACGACGTGGCGGAAGTTGCTGAAGCCGCGGACCAAATCGACCTTTCGACTGCGAGCGCCGCCTCCCGCGCCCTCGCGAAGCTGGACTCTGCGCTTAACGCGATCGCTTCATCTCGTGCGGCGCTCGGCGCCAGCCAGAACCGCCTGTCGGTCACGGTCGACAACATCAGCTCGACGGTCACCAACCTGACCGAAGCGCGCTCGCGCATCGAGGATGTGGACTTCTCGGCCGAGACGACCAACCTCGCCAAGGCGCAGATCCTCAATCAGGCGTCGACCGCGATGATCGCACAGGCAAACCAGGCGCAGCAGGGCGTGCTGTCGCTGATCCGCTAATACCGGATCGGATGAATTGAGGGCTGGAGGTTTTGGTCCACCTGCAGCCGTCATAAGGCCCCCGGCATTCCAGTCCCCACCGTGCCGGGGGTCCTTACGTCAAAAAAAGGCCACAATGATAAAATCAAAACCCAAAACTATAATAAGCACATACACCCAAGCCCCCGCTCC
>DASULD010000065.1:0-4353 GCA_036278355.1 Sphingobium sp. | reverse complement strand
GGGTTGGCGAGGGCCGAGACCACAACCCAGGTCGAGGTCGTCAGGTAGCCTTCGGGCAGGTACTTCTTCCGGTGCGGCGCCAGGAAGCGGATGCCGCTGGCTTCGGTCGAATAGACGTTGAGGTGGACGAGGTTTTCCGGCCCCATCCCCGCATCCTCGAGAATGGCCAGGGTATTCTTCCAGATTTCCTCGTGCTGCTCCTCGAAGCTCTCGGGCAGCGTGCCGTCCGGCCGGATGCCGGCCTGGCCGGCGATCGACAGGATCCGCGCGCCGGCCGGGATCTCGACCGAGTGGCTGTAAGCCCCCACCGGCGGGGCGATCGTTGCGGGATTTCTTACTTTGAACATGATTTTCCGTCCTTTGATAGATTGGAGGTTTGTGGGATTGAAGATCAGCTTCAGGTGCCGTGTGGTCGCGTCCTAAGCGTCTGCCAATGGGACCAGGCGAAGCGCAAGCTTCTCGAAGCCTCGCAGAATGGCATTGTCAGCCCGCTTGGCGTCGAGCAGTTCGATCGCCCGGACCCTGCCGACGATGGCGGTCAGCATCGCGGTGATCTCCATCAGCGCCAGGTTCATGCCGACGCAGCGATGCACCGAGTGCCCGAAGCCGACATGGTCGGTGCTGTCGCGATCGATCTGGAAGCGCTCGGGATTCTCGAAGCGACGCGGATCGCGATTGGCCGAAGCGTAAATCACGAACACGCGCGAACCGGCCTTGATCGGGGCACCATCGATCTCGGTGTCCTCGGTCGCCACGCGCGAGAAGAACTGCACCGGGCTTTCCAGCCGGATGGCCTCGTGAATGGCGCGCGGGATGAGATTGGGCCGCGAACGCAGCAACTCCCACTGGTCCGGATTGTTCGCCAGCAACCACAACAGGTTCGACATCGCGAAGATCGTGGTGTCGAGCGAGGGCATCAGATAGCCCTGCAGCATGCTGAGAAACTGCTCGTAGTCGATCTCGCCGCTCACCGATGCTGCGTGCAGCTGGGCCGACCAGCTTCCCGGCCGGAGCCGTGCGGGAAGGCCAGGGTCCGCGATGTAGCCCATCATCTCGCCGATCGTCGCCAGCGCGGGCGCGGTGCCGGGCATGATATCGGGGGCCATGCCGTTGAAGCTGGCAGCCGCCCACGGAAGCATGCGGTCGGTGGCATCGTCTGGCATCCCGACCAGTTCGGTAACCACCGAAAGCGGTAGATGACACGAGATCTGCGAGACCGCCTCGACCTCGCCGCCGCCTGCCAGGATGCGCTCCACCTGCTTTATGCTGAGCTGCGAGAGCATGTCGCGCATGGGCACGAGCTTGGCCGGCGTCAGCGGACGTCCGAGGATCTCGCGCAAGCGGGTGTGCTCCGGCGGATCGGTGCCGACAATCGAGCCGGCCATCGCTGCGTTCATCGCCGCGTTCTGCACGACGCCTTGCGCGGACGAGAAGACCCGCTGGTCGGCAAGGACCCTGCGCACGTCTTCGAAGCGGCTGACGGCGTAGAGATCGAGCGTCCGCAGATGCACTACGGGGCCCATCTCGCGCAGTTCTTCATAGAACGCGTAGGGTTCGAGCCGCCGTTCCAGTTCGAACGGATTGACATCGGAAACCGGGAGGGAAGTCATTAAAGTCCCTTTCTATTAATCAGGGCTGCAGTCACGGCGCGGATCATGTGTGGATGATCTTCTGGGCCGACACGTCGGGCTTCCTCGTGGTGTCGCCGTCGCGGAGATTGACCTCGGCGATGCGATTTCCGCTCGGCGCCAGCCACGAATTATGGCGATCCCACACCTTGGGATCATGCCCGGGAATGACCCGGTCGATCTTCTGCTTCAGCGTTGCGCGAATCTGGCGGAATACGCTCAGCTGGTTCATCACGTTGCCCTGATGGTAGCCTGAAGGCCACATGCTCTCGATGTTCGAATACCAGTAGACAACGTCACCGACGACGGCGAACGGGCCGTTGCGGGTCTGCACCTCGAACCATTGGCTCCCGAAGGTGTGGCTATCCTTGGCCAGACGCGCCGTTATGCCCGGCAGAACCTCCTCGTCACCGCGAATGAAACGCACGCGCCCATCCGCCACTCCCTGTGAGGCCCGGACGAGGTCCTGGGGATCGAACGAGGAGAAGATGAAGGCCTTTTCCTCTTCGGTCTCATACTGGTGTGCGGAGCAGACGATGTCCGACCAGCCAAGATATTCATCGAGCTGGATGTACAGCTTTGCATTGGGAAACGCTTCGAAATTCCCGATGTGATCGAAGTGCATGTGGGTGACCAGGATCACCTCGACATCTTCGGGCGCGAAGCCGACGCGGGCCAGCACATCACGCGGCTCCTCCCAGCTGGCAAACCCGTATTTCGCTGCCCAGTGGTCATTGCGGAAACCACAATCGACCAAGGCGACGTGCTGCTTGCCTCCGACTTCCCCACCGACCAGCAGCGTGTAAATCATGGGCACGCGGATTGTGCCCATATTGCTGAACTTGATGGAGCCGCCGAAAAAGTCCTGCGGCATTTCGGATTGGCAATACGCCAGGGGCCAGATCGAGTAATCGGTATCTAGCCGCGGACCGAGACCAATGACGGGGGCAGGCATCGCACAAAACTCCCAGTTAATCTATTGAACGAGTATATAAAAAATATGCAACTTGACGGAGGCCACCCCGCCCGCCTTGCCCGTACGCGACGCCAGGCCAGACGCTTTTCCCAGCAAACTGTGGTAGCCAAGGCTAGCCATCCGCAACTGCCTCCGCGCCCCAACGGGTGCCCCCTTGTCGCCTGCGCGGCGCGGTTTCGAGCAGGCCGCACATCAGCAGCGCGCCGGTGACCATCCCGCCAAACGCCAGATAGAGCATGTACTGGATCCCGTAGGTTCCGATGATGTAGCCGGCGAGAAGCAGCGCCATCCCGCCCCCGAAAATCTCGCCCACGCCGATGATCAGGCCCGATGCGGTCGAAAGCATCCCCGGGGGAGCGGATTCCGAGGCCACGGGCCCGGTCAGCAGCGAGAGAACCCCGAAGCAGAAGGCAGTGGCTCCGAACAGGGCGCCGAACAGGCGCGTGGCGTCCGCCCCCAGGGTGATGAAGTAATAGGTGAACGCGGCCCCGCCCGCAAAGCCGATGATCGCCATCGTCCGGCGCCCGAAGAAATCAGAAAACGCAGGCAGCAGCCACAGACCGACAAAACCGCCGAAACCGATGGCCGAGGTGACCAGGCCCACTTCGAGCGGCGCCAGCTTGAGATATTCGGAAAGATAAGAGGGCACGTTCGCGCTGAGCACGAAGATGCCGCACATCGCGCAAAGCAGTCCAACCATCGCGAGACGAATGTTTCGTACCTTCAGGACCTCGCGCGTGGATGCGCGCGGCGCTTTGGCGGCAAGAGGCTCCCTGCCCTTGCCCGGCTCGCGAATGACCATCCACAGAAGGATGGTCAGGATGACGCCGGGCAGCCCCACGAGGGCGAATACGCCACGCCACGATGTGAAATCGAGCAGCCAGGTGGCAAGAATGGGACCAAGCCCCAACCCGAACAGAGCGAACATGCTCTGCTGAAGGCCCTGATTGAACCCGATGCGAGAGGGCTTCGATGCCTCGGCAGTCGCGGCGAAGCTCACCGGACAGAAGGCTCCCTCCGCCACTCCCATCAATCCTCGGATCAAAAGCAAACTGGTGAAGCCACCGGCTAGACCACTGAACGCCGAAGCGAGGGAGAAAATAAGAAGCGCCGGCAGCATGACCTTGCGGCGACCGATTCGATCCGAAAGGCTTCCCATGGCAACTGCGGCAACGCCCCAGGTTGTGCCCAGGATAGCGATCAGGACATTGATGAGCGGCAGGCTGATTCCGAGGTCCCGCATGATGCTGGGTGCCAACGGAGCGATGATCCAGCGGTCCAGACCGACAAGGCCGAATCCGAGGCTGAGCAGCACCACCGCCTTCCACTCGTAACTCGGATTGTAATCGCAGGCTGGATTACCTGGCATAACCATTTCCTTGTAGTACCGGATCACTCTGTAACGTCCCGGCCGGTCACTAGGGCCGGCCGGGATGTTTCATGCTTTCATCGCGCTTTTTCTTCCTTCCGGGCGCGAACCGTTTTCACGCGTAGTTCGATCAGAACTTGTAGCGCGCACCGAGCTGGAAGAACCGCGGCGGCTTGTAGGACACCTCGTTGCAACCGCAGAAGGTCGCCAGGTCGAAGCCCTGGACACCCTGGTGCACGTTGGTCAGGTTCTTGATGCGGAAGTTCAGCTCCCAGACATCGCTCGCCCAGCCAATCCCGGCATTGACCATCACCGTCTCGCCGTACTTGTCCGCGTCGAAATTGCGGAGGTTGTAGAAGAAGGAGTCGGTATAGCTCGCG
>DASULD010000064.1:0-7841 GCA_036278355.1 Sphingobium sp. | reverse complement strand
CCCAGATCTGGCGCGCTGCGGTGTCTATGTCCATGACGCCAATGCCCTCTTCCATCTGCCTGCGCATCTGCGACGCAATGGGATAGTCGCTGTCGGCCATCGCGGCGACATGGCGGGTGAGGGCCGTGTCGACGAACCCTGGTCGCACTGCCGTGACCCAGATATTGCTCTTTCCGCGCAACGCCAGTTCCCGGCGCGTGACGCGAACCCACATTTCCTGCGCGGCTTTGCCTGCGCAATAGACGCTTTGTCCGATGGTGGGTGAACGGGCAGAGGAAGAGGACATCAGGACCAGCCCCGCCTCTCCGGCAAAGCCGCTCTCTCCGACCGCGCGCAGGAACATTTCCGCCAGTCGCAACGGCGCAGCGACATTCGCGAGAATGTCGCGGGCATAGTCATCGGGCGGCACCTCTCCGACAAAGCCGGTCATGCCCTTCATATGCGCATTCTGGATGAATATTGCGCGTGAACCCCGGAACTGGGTGAGGCTATCGGTAAATTGGGAACCGACATCATCCCAGCTTGCAGGATCGACGAGGTCGAGGAAGACGCTTTCATGATCGGGATGCGGCCGGCGCGACAGGTTGATGACGCGCGCATGGCTATAGGGGACGTTGCGCGCCAGGCCCAATCCGATCCCCTCGGTGGCGCCTGAAATCCATATCAGGCTGTCGCCATCTCCCCGGCCATCTTCTTTTCCTGCAATTTGCATATATGGTCTTCATCACGGCGGCCGTGGTGGTGTCAAATCAGGCTGCGCGCCATCGCATGGATGATGCCGCGGCTTGCGTCGCTTGCACCCCTTGGCGGCGCAGGCCATGGACATTGGCATCACCGTACAGACAGCCGGAGCCGATCCGATGGAATTGCGCCTCGATCCCGATCTTCAGACCTTCCGGACGGAAGTGCGCGCCTTTATCGACAGCGTATTGCCCGCCGACATGAAGGAACGCCAGCGTCGCAAGGTTGCCAACAATGCCGCCGTGCCCGATCTGCTGGAATGGATGCGCATCCTCAATGCCCATGGCCGGTCCGTGCCGCACTGGCCGGTGGAGTTTGGCGGTTGCGGCTGGACGCCGATGCAGCTCTTCATCTTCAATGAGGAACTGTACAAGGCTGATGCCCCTGAGTTCGACTGGGGCGGCACGCATATGCTGGGACCGGTGCTCTACACCTATGGTTCCGATTATCTGAAGGACAGGTTCCTGCCGATGATCCGCGAAGGTGCGACCATGTGGGCGCAGGGCTTTTCCGAACCGGGGTCCGGTTCCGATCTCGCTTCGTTACGCACCAGCGCCGAACTGGTCGGCGACAAATATATCGTCAACGGACAGAAGATATGGACCAGCGGCGCTGCCCACGCGGATTGGGGGTTTTTCCTGGTCCGCACTGACAGGAATGTGAAGCCGCAGCGCGGCATCAGCTTCCTCATCATCAAGATGGATACGCCAGGCGTCACCGTGCGTCAGATCCCGCAGATCAACGGCGAAGCGCATCTGTGCGAGGTGTTCCTGGATAATGTCGAGGTGCCCGCCGACCAGTTGATCGGGGAACCTGGCATGGGCTGGACCTATGCCAAGTTCCTGCTGGAGCATGAGCGTACGACGTCGAGCTTCATCTATTGGAGCAAGCGTGAACTGGCCCGCGCGAAGGACATCGCCCTTGGCGAAATGGTGGGCGGCCGCCGCGTCGCCGACGACCCCGCCTTCCGCGCCCGTTTCGCCAAGGCGGAGGCGGATCTGCTCGCGCTGGAATGGTCGGTGCTGCGCGTGCTGGCGCATGAGGAGTTCGACGCGCCGGAGGCCGCGGCCGCCTCCGTCCTGAAGATACGGGGTTCCGAACTGCAACAGGAAATCACCATGTTGCAGGTCGATGCCCTGGGCGCGAAGGCGCTGCGCTTTTTCGATGTGGCCCCAGCGCTGCCCCCGGCGCCCACTGACGTGTGGGCCGATTATGCACCGGGTCGAACCACGGTGGCGCTGATCAACCGGGCAGCGACCATTTATGGCGGGTCGAAGCAGATCCAAAAGAATATACTGGCCAAGCTCGCCTTCGGCCTTTGAGGGGAAGACAGGAACAATGGATTTCGCGAAGTCCGACATTCAGGCAATGCTTCTGGACAGCGCCGAACGGTTGCTGTCCGAAAATGCCGACGTCGAATATTGGCGGCATCAGCGATCGAACGCGACAGGCTTTGACGAGGCGCGCTGGACGCAGTTTGCGGAACTGGGATGGCTCGCCCTGCCCGTGCCGGAGGCAGCAGGCGGTCTGGACGGCACGATAGAGGATATTGCGCTGCTCAACATCGCCCTGGGTAAGGCGCTTGCAACCGAACCCTATATCAGCACTGTAGTGCTCGCTGGCCATGTGCTCACGCAAGCGACGGACGACGTCCGGGCGTTGGACCTGGTCGGGGAGATGGCGGGGGGCACGCTGCGCATTGCGCTCGCACATCAGGAAAACGGCGCTCATCCGCTCGACGTCGAGGTGACTGGCACGCGGGCTCGCTCTTCCGAAGATGGATATATTTTGTCGGGCGCGAAGATCATGGCGCTTGATGCGCCCAGCGCGGGCCAGTTGATCGTCTCGGCCCGACTGGAGGGCGAGGAGGGCGTCGGCCTGTTCCTCGTACCCGCCGATGCGCCCGGCCTTTCTATCGAATCCTATGCCCTGATCGACGGCACCCGCGCCTCCGACATCGTCTTTACCGATGTGACGCTCCCGCCCGCGGCTCTGCTCATCGGCGGCAATCGCGGCGCAGCGGTGCTGCGCGAGGCGATCGACCGTGCGTCGATTGCGCTGATGGCGCAGGCAGTCGGTGCGATGGAGGCCGCGAACAAGGTCTGCGGCGCCTATGTGCAGGAACGCAAGCAGTTCGGTGTTGCCATTGGCTCCTTTCAGGCGATCCAGCACATCATGGCCGATAGTTTCGTCGCGGCCCATCAGGCGCGTTCGATGCTTTACCACGCGCTGGCCAATGCGGATCAGGATGAGGCGACCCGGTCGGCCGCGCTTTCCGCCGCGCGCCTCGTCATCGGAGAGGCGGGACAGACCGTCTCGCGCAACGGGATCCAGGTGCATGGCGGCTACGGTCTGACCGACGAATATGCGATCGGCCACTATTTCCGCCGGCTGATGTGCATCGAAAAGCAATATGGCGACCTGATCCAGCATGGCGAACGTTTTGGAGACAGTATCTTCGGCTAGGCTGTGTGGACGAATTCCGCATGAGCCGTGGTGACGCGATGACTGGAAGGGCCAGGAAGCGCATTTCGCACATTCGATCCATTGCGGGTGCGAATGGGACAATCGATCGCCAGTATGATGATCTTGTGAAGAAGCAAAGAAGGGATTTTCTGGAGCAGCCGAACGTCATAGCCTTAGCGCCGCATACAAAGCGCTGCATTTGAAGTGGCGTGATCTTTTACAGGAGAGGGGAGCGAGTTCATGTTGTACCGTCGCTATTTGATTTCCACCTGCGCCACCTTGCTGATCGCGGCTCCCGCCGCAGCACAAACGGACGCCCAGGGGGCTGCCGCGCAGGCCGATAGCGGGCTTGTCGACATTGTCGTCACGGCCACACGCCGCGAAACGTCGCTACAGGCTACACCGCTCGCGGTGACCGCGATCTCGGCAGAGTCACTCGTGACGCGAGGCGTCAGTGGTCTTGGCGATATTGCCAACGGATCTATTCCCGGCATTCAGCTGGTGCCCTTCGCGGGTACGCCCACCATCCTTGCAATTACTGCACGCGGCATCGGCGGGTCCGACCCCACGCAGGGTACGCAGGAACTGGCGGTTCCGCTCTATATCGACGGTGTGCCTCTTGGGCGCGCCCAGGGCCTGGGTCTGGAGCTGATCGATCCCGAACGCGTAGAGTTCTTGCGCGGGCCTCAGGGGCAGTTGTTTGGTCGTAACGCCGAAGGCGGCGCGGTTCAGTTCGTGTCCCGCCGCCCGGCGGGCAAATTCAGCGTGGCTGGCAGCTTTGAACTCGGCAGTTATCATCTCAACCATGAGCGCCTTCGCGTTGATCTTCCTGAATTCGCGAATATCAAGTTGCAGTTCTCCGTCGTTCATAACAAGCATGACGGCTATACCGTCAATGGTCCCAAGGGCGTCTACAGCAGGCAGACCGATTACGGCCTGCTGGATTCGTTCGGATATCGCATCGCGGCCGAATGGAGCCCGACCGAGAGCCTCCGCTTCAATTATAGCTATGATGACTCGAACACGCGGGACTCCCAGCCTTACCTCGTCTGGACGCCGGTCGACATCATCGGTCGCACTCCACGCTCGCCGCAGCCGGCTGGCACGAGCAAATATCCCAAGAAGACCAACAGCCCAACGTTCAACGAGCCGTTCAGGACCAAGGCCAGCGGACACGCGCTGACCGCGCAATATACTCTATCCGACCAGATCACCTTGAAATCGATCTCCTCCTATCGTGAGGCGAGCCGTCATGGTTCGAGCACGCTGGGAGATGCGCTGGTGGCTGGCGGATCGTCTACCGGTATCCTGCGCTCCAACGCGCGGGAGGACGTCGATCAGTCGCAATATTATCAGGAACTGCAGGCGATAGGTAGCTGGAGCCGTTTCGACATCACGGTCGGCGCAACCTATTTCCATGAAAAGGTCACTGACGAGCGGCGCAGCTATCTGACCGGCCAAGGCTTCAACCCGCCGGCTCTCGGTCTCAGCCCTGCGGCGCTTGCGGGGTGCATCGGAATGGAGCGCTGCTTCACCGCTCATTCCGAGCAGAATGCAAAATCGAATTCCTATGGCCTCTATGCCCAGGGAACCTATACCCCACCCATCCTCGGCGACAGGCTGGAACTGACCGCCGGCTTGCGCTACTCCGACGACAGCAAGAACGCGGTGCGGACCTATATCCAGCCGCTGGCTCTCCCGCCCTTCACTGAAGCGACTCCCAGCGGACCGCTTCCGGCTCCGGCGATTTTCAAGGAAAAGCGCTTCGATCCTGCGTTCACCGTAAAGTATAACTTCACCGACGACATCAACGCCTATGTGCGCTACGCGACGGCGTATCGAGCGGGTGGCGCGAATGTCCGCTCGTCGACATTCACGAGCTATGGCGCGGAAGAAATCGAGACATGGGAAGCTGGCATAAAGTCCCGCTTGTTCGATCGCAGGCTGACGCTCAATGCGGCCTATTATCACAACAAGATCAAGAACGCGCAGTTCACTATCCAGGAATCACCGATCCTTAACCCGTCTCTGACCAATACTGTCAACAGCAAGACGCCGATCAATATTGATGGCGTGGAAGTTGAAGCGACCCTTCTGGTCGCGCGAGGCCTGACGGTATCGGCCGGTTATTCCTACATGAATGCCGATAATTATTCGGAGTTCGACAACCCGCTGACAACGGCGACATCAACGGACATCACCCGCTTCTATCAGCTCCAGGCGCCGACCAGTTCGGGCAACGTGGCCGCCGATTATGTGTCGCCACAAATGTCCTTTGGTAAGATCGCGCTTCATGCCGACTATGCCTTTGCCTCGGAATTCTATACGACGCCCGGTGGCCTGATCGTCGCCAGCTTGGGGCCGACCTATAAGCGTCCGGCCGCAAAGACGAACATGCTGAACGGCCGGATCGCGTTGCAGGACATTCCGCTCGGTGCGGGCACTGCGGAAATCGCGGTGTGGGGTCGCAATCTGCTCAAGGACACCAACTATACCTACGGCTTTGATGGCGCTGCCTCGGGCGGCGGCTTTGCTGAGTTCCTGGTGCCGCCTCGCACCTTTGGCGTTCAGGTCAGCTTCAAATACTGATCGGCCAAACAAGGTGTAACAGTATCGGAAGGGGACGCTGGATGCGTCCCCTTTTGTTTGGGGGGGAGGAAAGGAGATGGTTGACAATTTATCACAAGGCGCAGGAGCGGCCTTGCCCCTTCCGATCACGCCTGAGGGGATCACCGCCGACTGGCTGACCCGCGCTCTGCGACAGCGACTGCCCGGCGTGTCGGTGAGCGACTCGCAGATAGTCGATATCATTCTGGGGACCTCCACCAAGATCCGCGTTCGTTTGACTGTGGAGGGGGAGGGCGCCGAACAGATCGGCGAAACCTTGATCGTCAAGGGCGGCTTTGAGGAGCACAGCCCGCGCATGGCGGCGATGTATGCCAATGAGGCGCGCTTTTATGCGGATATTCAACCGCTGATCACCATGCCTTCCCCTGCCTGCCATTTCGCCGGTACGGACCCGAATTCCCACCAGTCGATCGTCATCATGGAGGATCTGAAGCGGCCCGGCGTCGATTTCTGCGATGCACTGCGCCCGCACAGCTTCGATCAGATCGCGCGCCGCATGGAAACCATGGCCGCCTATCATGCAGAGACTTGGGCTTCACCCCATTTCCAGACCGGCGGCCGCTGGGCTGACATCGCCAGCCGGTTCGATGGCTGGGGACTGGACTATATGCGCCGTTACCTGATGCCCGATGTCTGGTCGCATTACATGGCCTTGCCGCGCGGCGCCGCGGTGTCCACCCGGCTGCATGATCGCGTCTGGATGGAGCGTGCGCTGATGACCATCGGCGACATTCAGCGCACACAACCTCGCTGCCTCATCCATGGGGACACGCATCTCGGCAATCTCTACATTCTCGAGGACGGGACGCCCGGCTTCTTCGATGCGCAGGTGGCGCAGACCGCCTGGCACCATGAAGTTTCCTACCATATCGTCTGCGCCGCCGACGTTGCCGATCGGGCGGCATGGGAAAGCGAGTTGCTGCGTATCTATCTCGATGCGTTGGCGCGAGAAGGAGGGCCGGTTCTGGACTGGGAAGGCGCATGGCTGGACTACAGGCGTTCCATTGTCTGGGGGCTGTTCATCTTCCTCACCAATGAGGTGAGATTCCAGACGGAGGCCATCAACACGGCTTATGCCGCCCGCTTCGGCCAGGCCGCGCTAGACCATGACCTCCGCCAATTATTGCCATAGGAGCGCAATCGCTCGGCCCTTAGAACCTCGTCATACCATTTGCTGCGCCATGAACTGGTCGATCGTGGCATTCAGCCTGTTGACAAGGGCGCGGTCCGACAGTTCCACATAATAGCCGAGCTGCTCCACGGTATCGAGGTGGATCACCGCCGGATCACCATTGGGCATCCTGGCCCCCCAGCTTTCGAACACGCATTCTACGCCATCGGGCCGCTGTGAAAGATCGTCCACGGCATAACCAAGGTGGAAAATGCCTTCGCCCCTCATTTCCAGCCATTCCCTGGCATTGCCGTGGCCGACGACCGGCTCGATCATCTCCAGATAGACATCGCCCCATTTGGTGAAGGCGTTCCTGTTGGCAAAACGTCCGCTCCAGTCGCGATAACGGCCCTCATAATCGGTATCGAGCCGCCAGAAAGGGCCAAGTCCCAGGATGTTGCGGTAATGCGCCATGCCGGCGTCGATATCGCGCACCACGACGCCGATCTGATAGAAGTCGCCAGTGAATTTCATCGCCATTCTGATCGGCCCTTCCGGTGCTCGAACTGTTGCGACGGGTCGCTGATCCGTCAGCCTTTGCCGCCTGCGCCGCCCTGACTATCGGCCTGGGCCCTAGTCCCATCGCGCAACAGGAATTTCTGGATCTTCCCCAAGGGTGTGCGCGGGAAATCATCCATCAGGAAAAGATGGCGCGGCACCTTGTAGTTCGCCATCTGCTCGCGGCTCCATGCCGTCAGTTCCGTCAGCGTCAACGTTTCACCATCTTTCAGGATCACGCAGGCGGCGCAGACTTCGCCCATGCGATCGTCGGGCCAGCCGATTATGCACACATCGGCAATGGCGGGATGTTTGCGCAGAATGTTCTCGACCTCGG
>DASULD010000063.1:0-25646 GCA_036278355.1 Sphingobium sp. | reverse complement strand
GATCAGATCACCGACTTCGTCAGGGGTACCGACAAGATCAGCCTCAGTCAGGTCGACCTGGGCGGAAAGGACTTCAACTTCATCGGCACGTCGAACTTCCACAAGACCGTCGGCGAACTGCGCTATCAGGTGCAGAATGGCGATGCCTATGTTCAGGGAGACATCAACGGGGACGGCGCAGCCGACTTCACCATCAAGGTCGACAAGATAACGAAACTTACCGCATCCGATTTCATGCTCTGATACAACGGGCAGGCGGGCTCGCTCGCCGGAATGCCCTACAAGAAAAGCCGCCATCGATTGATGGCGGCTTTTTCGTTGATAGTGCGTCAAGCCGTTGACGTGGTCAGGCCGCCTGGACGGTTCTCACCGATTGCCGTTGGCGCCGCATGGCATATCCCACCGCGCCCATACCCAGAATCATGAGCGCCCACGTCGCGGGCTCGGGTACGGCGAAGGTGAAGGTGCCGGAATAGCTGCCAAGACTCTGGGACGAACCCTGGACGTTCAGGGTCTGAATACCTGCAGCCACCGGATGATGAAGGATCTCCAGCAGCTCGATCACGCCGGTGCTGACCGCCGTGAGGGGCGTGCCGTTGATCCTGACCTGATTATGCCGGAAATTGACGTTCGTCAGGGGACCCGAATAGGTGGAGCCCATCGAGATTGATATACGTCCTGGCGTCGGAACGCTGAACGTGAAACTGTCGGTAAACTTGCCGCTCGTTCCCGGCGTGACCGGCGAATTGCCAAATGGTATGATGACGGTGGCGGCGTTCGCGGCGGGTATGGCGAAGGCGAATGCGGCAGCTATCGCGATTATCTTTTTTACGTCGTGCACGACGGATCCTCCTTTCTGCGCGGCAGGGCTATCCCGCCCGTCAAACGTCTCAAAACATTAAAGTTTCCACGGTCGACAATATTTGATCAAAAAAGTTCGTTAGGCGGTGGGACGAATTCCGGTGAGGCGTGGAGGATGGCTCAAAGAGCATTGCGTCGTCCACACCGCCTAGAGGGTCCTTCCCAGGGGCGGCGCGCCGAAGTAACTCCGTTCGTCCCACTGATGGCTCTTGAATTCACTGACGCCGCGACTAATCAAGAAAAAGTATGCCGCCTTTCGAAGCGGCTTGGTTTCCAGGATGTTTAGGCAATTGAAACGCTTTGCTTCATAAACATGCAGGCGGCGTGGTCGATGAGTGTGCAGCCTGTTCGGGTAGATTGATGATGCTGTCCCGGTGTGGGGATCGGACGAGGAAAGCGGAATGAACAAGCTCTGGGTGGATCAGGACAACCTGTCATCCCGCTCCGCCGAACATGATCTGACGTTGCGGACGATCCGCGTCGGACTTCTCTGGCATTCTGTCAGTTCAGGCAATCTGGGCGTTGGAGCTCTGACATTGGGCAACATTGCCCTGGTTCGGCAAGTTGCGGCGCAGATGGGGCTGCGGCCCCAATTCCTCGTGATGAGCATGCGCGATGGCGACAGTCCGCCGTTGCTCGCGCGCGAGGTGGAAACGCTTATCATCGATACCCGCAGCCTTTTGTCCCCCGGCGGCTTCTGGCGGAGCGTTGGTTCGCTGGATTGCGTTCTCGACATTGGGGCCGGCGACAGCTTCGCGGATATATACGGGGCCAGGCGCTTCGGGTTTCTCTGGCTTACCAAGATGCTGGCGATTGCGCGTGGCACCCCGCTCGTTCTTTCGCCGCAAACCATCGGCCCCTTCACCAAACCGATATATCGCCGACTGGGCGCGATGGCGCTGCGGCGCAGCGCAGGGGTACTTGCGCGTGACGAGCAATCGCTGAAGGTTGCCCGCGCGATGGCACCCGGCACCCGGACGGAGTTGGCGGTCGATGTCGCCTTTGTACTGCCTTTTGATGATCGTTCGTCGGAGCGTAACGGGCGCAGGCTCCGCGTCGGCGTGAATGCTTCGGGGCTCCTCTTTCATCAGGCGGAAACCGGGACCAACCGGTTCGGACTGAGCTATGATTATGCCGCCTTTACCCGGCGGTTGCTCGGCGCGTTGACGGAACGCGAAGATGTGGAGGTTCATCTTATCGCGCATGCGACAAGCGCGGGCGACCCTTCCGACGACGATGGTCGCCTGGTCGAACGGCTCGCAAGCGAGTTCCCCTCGGTTGTGGCGGTGCCCAAGTTTGCGGGTCCGTCGGAAGCTAAAAGCTATATTTCCAGTCTCGATTTTCTCGCTGCAGCGCGCATGCACGCATGCATTGCCGCTTTTTCCGCAGGCACGCCGGTACTGCCGGTCGCCTACAGCCGGAAGTTCAGCGGCTTGTTTGGCCTGCTGGGGTACGATCATGTATTGCCGCTGACCGGCATGACGGAGGAAGCTGCCACCCGGTTTGTGCTTGGGGCGCTGGACCGGCGGGTTGAGCTTTCCCGAACGCAAGCCGTGGCGATGGAGCGGGTCGAAGGGTTGCTGGACGTTTATCGCGGCACACTGACAAATGTGTTCGCCGATGCGTTGGGACGGCGAGGCGTGACGTCATCCCGATGACATTTGCCCCATCGCCCACTTTGCGGAAGGTGCTTTCCGGTCAGCTCTGCAGCGGCTGCGGACTATGCGCTGGCGTCAGCCCCGATGCCGTTCGGATGGAGACGGTCGCACCCGGCTATAGCCGTCCGCGTCAGGTGGCGTCGTTGTCACCGGATCAGGAACAAAAAGTCGCTGCGAGCTGTCCCGGTTCCGTGGTGGCACCGTGGGGCGGCGCGCCCAACCTTCATCCTTATTGGGGACCCTGGCGGCAGATACTGACAGGTCATGCACAGGATGCGGAGCTGCGTTTCGCAGGCTCGTCAGGCGCTGCTCTTTCGGCGCTCCTCATCCATGCGCTGCGATCCGGGCGCGTTGACCGCGTCCTGCATGTCGCGGCGGATTCGCAGCAGCCGACGCGCAACACCCTTGCCTGGTCGGTGACGCCGGACGAGGTGATGCAAAATGCGGGCTCGCGTTATGCGTCTTCCTCCCCGTTGGCCGACATAGAGGCGGTGCTGGCACAAGACGTCCGGGTGGCTTTTGTCGGGAAGCCGTGTGACGTGTCCGCGCTGCGTCAACTCGCGACTGTCGATTCTCGCGTAAACCTGCGCTTTCCGCTGATGCTGTCATTCTTCTGCGGGGGGATTCCCAGCCATGATGGGGCGGACCGGATCGTCCGCGCCATGGGTCTCGAGCCTGAAAATGTGGTGCGTTTCCGCTATCGGGGGAACGGATGGCCTGGCAAGGCGCGAGCGGAGACTGCGAATGGCCGGGTTGCGGAAATGAGCTATGCGGAAAGCTGGGGCGGCCATCTGTCGAAGGAGGTGCAGTTCCGTTGCAAGATCTGCCCCGATGCCGTTGGCGGTGTCGCGGACATTGCGTGTGCCGACGCATGGTACGGCAGTGACGATGGCTACCCGTCCTTTGAGGAGGAGGAGGGTCGCAGCCTGATCGTCAGCCGTACGGAGGCGGGCGATGATCTGCTGGCGGACGCACTGTCGGCTGGAATGGTGTCTGTCTCGCCACTCGATGTGGATGAGATCGAACTTATGCAGCCGGCGCAGGCGCGAAGGAAGCGTCTGGTGGCATCGCGTAATGCCTCCTGTCGCGTATTGATGCAGCCGCTGCCTGACATGCGGGGTCTCGATGTGATGACGGCCGCGCGCAGGGCAGGCATCGGTGAGCAACTACGCAACTTCATCGGTGCCATGAGGCGAATCGTGACCAACAGGCGTTGATCGGCCACGACAGTGGACTCATCGAAATTTACGGCACGGTCCTTGGTACGTTTGGTTCGATGGGTTAAAAGCAGACAAGTTTAAGCGTACAAGCATTGGAGCATTCATGGCCGGTTCCTCCTCGCGGCTGAAGCGATTCCGGCATTTGATGTTCGGCAAAGGGGCCTTGCTGGCCATGCTTCTTGTGGGTGCGCCAGCCTTGGCGGCCGTACTCTGGAAGGCCGAATCCGGCGCTGGCGATCGCAGCACGGCATCGTCCAGAAGAAACAGCGTTTCGTCAGCACAAGAGCTCTCGCGGGCCTTGAACGAAGCGTCGGATGGCGATGTAATCGCGCTGGCGCCGGGACATTATCCCCGGATAGTCATCAACGGCGTCGAAAAAACCGGAAACGTCACCATTGCGTCGGCCGACCCTGCCCGTCCGGCGGTGATCGCCAGCCTGTTGGTGCGCAAGAGCGCAGGTCTCACCTTCCGCGATCTGGAACTTGCTGCCACTGCTGATGCGGCCTGGACTCCCGCACGCAGGCAGCAAAGTGCTCCGGCTGCCGGTGCTGAGCCCGCCGGTGGCGAAGATGAACGTCCTGGCGGGGCTGCCAGCCGCTTTCCCTTTCAGGTCGTAAACAGCCAGCGCATCGTGCTCGACCGGCTGGACGTGCATGGCCCGCGTAACGACCGCGCGGCCGCATACTGGATATCCGCCCTTATGTTACGGGCCAGCCGCGACATTACCTTGTCCAATTCCCGGTTCAGCACCCTCTGGCACGGCGTTGCGATGCTGCGACTGGACGGGCTGGCCATTGTCGACAACGAATTCCGGGACATCCGGACGGACGGTGTGCGCGGAGGCGGTATCTCCAACACACGCATTGCCGGTAACGTGTTCACCGATTTTCATCCGGTTCCAAAGGATCACCCCGACGGCATACAGCTTTGGTCGACACCCGATGGCGCGGCGATGACTAACATTGCAATACACGACAACCTGATTGTCCGGGGAAAGGGCGCGCCGACCCAGGGTATATTCATCCGCGACGTGCGCAATAAAAGACCCTTTCAGAATTTGGAGATCCGCGACAATCTGGTCATGGGCAGTCTCTATAATGGAATTGCCATGAACGGCGTTCAGGGCGGACGGATAGTAGGGAACGAAGTGATCAACTATCCGGATCGCAAGAAAACATGGATACGCGTCGATAATTGTGGTGGGATCGAGATCAAGGGAAATCGGGCGCCATTCTACAATGTAACTCGCAGCGAGGTCGATCAGTCGGGTAATGGCACCAACGGTCTGGGCGGGGTCGAGGAGGCCAGGCATGTGAAACAGTGGCTGGACGCGAAGCCGGCCCGTCGGCGTCCTTCCAGCCGTTTGCAGTCGGAGCTTACCGCATCCGCCAGTTGAAGAAGTGAATTCTCAATCTGATTGTCATAGGAGAGAGCAAATTTTCTCTGCCTGCCCAAGCGGTCGGGTGGCCCAAGGGAGTGTTGAATGTCGCTATTGATACATCCGGGTTTTCACAAAACGGGGACGACCTGGCTGCAGCAACAGCTGTTCAGCGATTCCCGATATTTCCTCATGATGTTCGATCATGAGGAAATTGACGGGCTATTCATTCGTCCGCACGACCTGGAGTTTTCCGTCGCTGACGTGGCAAGTGAGGTTGCTCGCCGGAGGGCTGCGGCCGGAAGCCCTGTGATAGAGGTCATTTCCTCGGAAAATCTCTCCGGCCAGCCCTTTGCCGGCTCCCTCCTGAGCAGAACCGTGGCCCAGCGGCTTGCCGACACCTGTGGGCCGGCGAAAATATTGCTGACGGTGCGCGCGCAACTCCCGATCACCCGCTCCCTTTACATGCAGTATCTGAAGCGGGGCGGACGCCTGACCATCGACAAGTTCCTGAGTTACCAGCCGGAACCAAACTACGCATGGTTCAACGAATCCGTGCTCAAATTCGGCAATCTTGCTCGGTGCTATGGCCAATTATTCGGCGATGAGAACGTTCTCGCTTTGCCGCAAGAGCTGCTCGCGCGGGATAGAAGGGCTTGGCTTGGCCATTTCTTCCGCTTCGTTATCGGGGCGGAGCCGCCGACGGATCTGGACCTTGACGGCCGGGAACGTACAGGGGTGAGCCCGCCTGCAAGCGGGATGCCCCTGCTGCGGACTGCGAACCTTTTCCGTGAGGGCCCCTTGAACCCGAACGCTATTCGGACGTTCGGGTGGTTGGGAGATATGCTGCATCGCGGCGCCTATCGGTGGAAAGTCGGAAACGGGGCGGCTGAACGGACCCTCAATGCCATTATCCGGAAGCGTTTTTCGGGTCAGTTTGCAGCCGACAACAAACTTTTGCAAAATTACTGCCCCGTCGACCTGAGGGCGCTGGGCTACGAGATGGAGCCTGACCCGGCGATTATTCGCGACAGTGGCAGCAGCACGATCGTTGAGACCGAGAGCGTCGGCAATGGCTGGTAGGGGATTTTTCACGGATACGCATGACTTCATAGCTCTTCGGCGGTAACGTGCAGCGGACGGCGCGTTGTCGGTGATCTGAAAGATTGGGTATGTGGAAAAAATTCTTTCCTGAAGGACGCGAGGGCCGCAGATTGGCCTACAGCGACTATCCCGTGCTCCCTTTCTACCATCACGATGGTTTTTCCCCCCGTGGTCGCCGCTGGCTAACCATCGGTTTTTTCTGCATCAGCTTCCTGTTTGGCTTCTGGTTCGCAATTCTTCCGGACCATTCGAAAGGGATGATGACCATTCCGCTGGCGGTGATGGCCGCCATGATCCTCTGGTTGTTGCCAGAAACGGGTCGGCCGCCGACACGGATACTGGCCCACCTTTTCTTTTGCTATTTCGTCACGCTGGTTCTCTGGCCCTATTACCTTGCAATACAGCTGCCCGGCATGCCGCTTATTGAAATACGGCGCTTTTTCCTGTTGCTGGCCGTGCTTGCGTTGCTGATCAGCCTCTCGGTGTCTGCAGATTTCAAGCGTGAAATGAAGGATATCATGGCGGCACGCCCGCTGTTCTTCAAGTTTCTGCTGGGCTTCGTGGCGATTCAAACCTTGTCGGTCATAACCAGCCCTTACGCGTCGAACGCGATAATGGTTTATATGCGTTATCTGCTCCATTGGACAGCCGCGCTCTTCATTGCGATCTATGTGCTGTCCCGGCCCGGTCGCGTTGTTACCTTTTCCTACCTGATCATCGCGCTGGGCATTATTCTGGGCGTCATGGCCTTTTTTGAAATGCGCAATCAGCAGCTTTTGTGGGCGGGCCATATTCCTTCGTTTCTGCAGATCGATGACCCAGTGATGGTCAGCCTGCTCAATCCCAATTTTCGGGCGGGCGAGTACCGTGTGAAGGGACCTTTTACCGTCTCACTCACCTTCGCGGAGTTCATGTGCCTGACGCTGCCCTTTTTCCTTCAGTACATTATCTTCGGGCGCTATCTGCTGTTGAGACTTTTCTTTGTGGCATGCGACCTGCTCGTGATGAATGCGATCATCGACACTCAAGCGCGTGTTGGTATCGTTGGAATGATCGTGGCCCATGCAATTTATGGTCTCATATGGTCTCTCCGCTTCTGGCGTACCCGCAAGAACAACATCTTTGGTCCGGCTTTTGCCTTGTCCTATCCGGTTTTGGGCGCGCTTTTCGCTGTCGCGATGTTTTCGATCGGCCGTCTGCGAAAGCTTTGGCTTGGGGGCGCTGAGCAGGCCGCCAGTACGCAAGCTCGCTTCGGTCAGGCGGAGGCAGGCATACCGCTGATCTTCAAGCAGCCAATATCAGGCTACGGGCCTAATCAAGGTGGGCGCGTTCTCGGCTTCACCAATCCCGCAGGGGAACTGACCATCGACAGTGGCCTGTTATCGACCGGGTTGGACTATGGGCTGTTCGGATTTGTGCTGTTCTACGGCATGTTCATTTACATGCTGATAGAGGGCATGAAGCTGGCCTCGACTTCCACTGACCGGGAGCAAAGCTTCGCCATGCCGCTAGCGGTCACGATTGCCGTCTGGTTGACCGCGCGCCTAGTGCTTTCTCAGGAGGATAATTCCTCCTTCATGTTCATGATACTCGGTGCGCTCGTCGCGCTCGCTTATCGCCGCAAAAAGCAGGAGGAAGGTGGAATTCTCACCCAGGCCTCCGATGCAGGGGATGTGGCGCCCGGATCACCGACATTCGCACGATCCTGACGTTATTTCCCCTCGGTTGACCAGGTCCTTCTGCCCCCGATCCAGTGCTCCAGTATCTGTGTCCCGGCAATCTGGTCTGCGGCCGCGGTGCTGATGTCCCGATCGACGATCAGGAAGTCGGCCCATTGCCCCGGCTCCAGCGCGCCGACCTGCGCCTCGGCGAACATAGCGTGGGCGCTCTTGCTGGTGAGCGCGCCAAGGGCCCGGGTGATGCCCCCGCCATCCGCCGCCGCGATCCGCGCAACCAGGGCGAACGGACTCTCTTCGGCCGAAAGGGCAGAAGGAAGGCCGGTCGTTTGCGTGCCCATTTCAATGCGCCAGCGCCGGTCACCCTTATATGTTTCCGACAGCTCGGCTATGGCCGCATTCGCTTCGTTTTCCGCTGGCGCATTGTCCACGGCGAAGGCGATCTGAAACCCGTCCATGGCCGCTCGGCTCGCCTGGTTGCGCAGGCGCGTCCCGTCCATCGCCGCCTTGTCATCCGGCGCCGGAACAGGAAGGAGTACGCCGATCAGGCGCAAGCGGTCACCATAGAGCCAGGGTGAGGGCTCGGGCCCTGCGATCACGGTCATCTGGTCGATACCCGCCGCGTAACCCACGATTCGCAGCCTCAGAGCACCCCGGTCCCCGGCGCGGCGATAGGCCTGCCAATCCTCGATGGTCGTACCCATGTCAGCGACCGCCGAAATTCCCTGGCTCACAAGGCGGCGCTGGGCCTTGTCCAGAGCGATATCGCGGTCCTTGGCCGCAGGCACCGGCACCGTTCGTTCGATCCGGTCTCGCTCACTCCCGCCGAACGCTCCCTCCGCAGGCCCGGCCTTGAGACCGGAGAGGCGCAGCGCGGCGCTGTTCGCCCATCCCAGCCTGCCGTCCGCGCTTCTCAGCCATGCGGGTGTGTCCCCCGTGGCCACATCCAGGTCCCTCGCGGAAGGGAGGCGCGCCGGGGTACCGCTCTCGCCCGCCCAGCGCGCGGCGTCCCAGCCGCGCCCCAATATCCAGCGCCGGCCCGGGTTGTCGCGCATCCAGGCGGAAATCGCCGCCTGCGCCTCTGCAAGGGAGCGGCTGGCGGAAAGGTCTAGGGTCATCTGCGCGATGCCGCTGTCGATCACGCGGGCATGGGCGTGGACGAACGAGGGAATCAGCGTCCTGCCCTGGCCGTCCAGTCGCCAGGCCAGCCGCCCCGGCCGAGAATCGCCCGCCGCCAGATGCCGTTCGACGCGGCCCTGCGCATCGATCAGCAGACCGGTGAACCGTGCCAGATGGCCATCGGAACCGACCGCGAGGCCATTCACATTGTCTACGAGGCCGCTTGTCGGGGGCGGGAGCGGCTCTGCCTGTTTGCGCCGTGCAGCGGCAGGCGCCTGCATGAGGCAGAGTGCGCCACAGACGAGTGCCAGCGCGGAACGCCGGCCAATCCTGGTCGGCGTCACCGGCGGGTGATCCTCCGTACGAGCGCGCTCGTGTCCTGCCGTCCGCCGCCCATGGCCTCAACCTCGGCATAGAACTGATCGACCAGCGCCGTCATCGGCAGCGCCGCGCCATTTGTCCGTGCTTCATCCATCGCCAGGCCGAGATCCTTGCGCATCCAGTTGATCGCAAACCCGAAATCAAATTCGTCGCGGGCCATCGTCGGCCAGCGGTTCGTCATCTGCCAGCTTTGCGCCGCTCCGCCGGAGATCGCCTCCAGCACCTTGTCGAGGTCGAGGTCCGCCGCCTGCGCAAAGCGCAGTCCCTCGGCCAGTCCCTGCAACACACCCGCGATGCAGATCTGGTTCACCATCTTCGTTGTCTGGCCCGCGCCCGGCCCACCGACATGCACGATGCGCGAGGAATAGCTTTCCATCACCTCGCGCGCGGCCGTCACCGCGTCCTCGGTGCCGCCGCACATGACCGAAAGCGTGCCGTTCTCGGCGCCGGACTGACCGCCTGAAACCGGAGCATCGACGCTGCGAATGCCGAGTTTGTCGCCTTCCGCGCAAAGCCGGCGCGCGATGCGGGCAGACACCGTCGTGTGGTCTATGAAAAGCGCGCCCCGGCGCATTGTGCGAAATGCGCCCTCATCGCCCAGCGTGACCGCTGCGAGATCATCGTCATTGCCGACGCAGGAGATAACAACATCGGCGTTGCGAGCCGCCTCCGCCGGGCTCTCGGCCAAGGTGCCGGCATGCTCGCGAAGCCATGCCTGTGCCTTGGCTGCAGTACGATTGAATATGGATAGGCTGTGCCCTGTCCTGGCGAGGTGGCCGGCCATAGGCCCGCCCATGACGCCAAGCCCTATAAACGCTATGTTTGCCATGCCGCGTGCATAGACATTCTTCGTCTGGACGCATAGGGCGAGTTTGCGTTTATGCAGAACCAATGAAGTACAGGACAGGCTGGTAATGGATCAGGGAACTCGCCTTCGCAAAGTGGATGCGCCGGCGGCGATGCCGGTGTCGATCGCCGATGTGCGCGCTGCCCATTCCCGGATCTCCAATGCGATCGTTCGCACCCCCACGCTGCGCAGTCGTACCCTGTCCGGGATGATCGGCGCCGACGTGTACCTGAAGTTTGAAAACCTTCAGTTCACCGCCGCTTATAAAGAACGGGGCGCTCTCAATCGCCTGATGCTGCTGGGAGAGGAGGCGCGCACGCGGGGCGTGATCGCGGCGTCCGCCGGCAACCACGCGCAAGGGCTCGCGTATCATGGCGCGCGCCTCGGTGTTCCTGTCACGATAGTGATGCCGAGGCCCACGCCGACGGTGAAGGTGATGCAGACGGAGGGGCATGGTGCCACCGTCGTTCTCCACGGCGAGAAGTTCGAGGAAGCCTATGAACACGCCCGACGGCTGGAAGGCGAGCGCGGGCTTACCTTCGTTCATCCGTTCGACGAGCCTGACATTATTGCCGGGCAGGGAACGGTGGCTTTGGAAATGCTTGAGGATGCGCCGGAGATCGACACGCTGGTGGTGCCGATCGGCGGCGGCGGCCTCCTGTCTGGGATGGCGATCGCCGCGCGTGGGATGAAGCCGGACATCAAGCTGATCGGCGTACAGGCCGAACTGTACCCGTCGATGTATGGATATGTGAAGCATATCGACACAGTGTGCGACGGCGACACGCTGGCCGAGGGCATCGCTGTCAAGGAACCGGGCGCGCTGACCCGATTGATCGTCGAGGCTCTGGCCGATGATGTCGTGCTGGTGAGCGAACGCGCGCTGGAACAGGCGGTGAGCCTGCTGCTTCAGATCGAAAAGACGGTGGTCGAGGGCGCAGGCGCGGCGGGTCTCGCGGCGCTGTTGACGCACAAGGATCGCTTCGCGGGGCGCAAGGTCGGGCTTGTGCTCTGCGGCGGCAACATCGATACCCGGTTGCTCGCGAATGTGCTGCTCCGCGATCTTGCCCGCTCCGGCCGTCTCGCTCGTATCCGTCTGCGTATGCAGGACCGACCGGGCTCGTTGTATCAGGTCGCCAAGATATTCAACAACCTTCAGGTCAACATCATAGAGGTATATCACCAGCGCGTGTTTACCTCGTTGCCTGCCAAGGGACTGATCACCGATATCGAATGCGAAACGCGGGGCGAGGACCATTTGCACCGGCTGCTCGATGCCCTGAAGGAGGCTGGCTTCGAGGCGGTGCCGGTGGAGCTTGCCTGAACCGCCGAGCGCGTGAACTATTGTGGTAAATCAGCTTTTAATAGAGAAGGATGCTAGGCATATTGCCGTTATAGATGGTTGAAAGCCATCAGTACCACGTCGGCGTCGAGAGGTTCAGGACAGTGAGCGCACCGTTTCGGTTTCCGCGTTTTTTCGTGACCAACCCCAGCGTCTGTCCCTATCTGCCGGGGCGGAGCGAACGGAAGGTGTTCACGGAACTGTCGGGCACGAACGCGGGTGAACTGAACGACGCGCTGGGGCGCATCGGTTTCCGTCGCAGCCAGAACGTCGCCTACAGGCCGAGTTGCTCCGACTGTTCCGCCTGCGTCTCCGTCCGAGTGGTTGCTGACGAGTTCGAACCGAACGGGACACAGCGCAAGCTGATGCGCCGTAACAGCGATCTGGTCGCCAGCGTATGCAAGCCCTGGTCGACTGAAGAGCAGTTCTCGTTGCTCCAGCGTTATCTTCACGCCCGCCATCCACAGGGCGGCATGGCCGAGATGGATGAACTCGATTATGCCGACATGGTCGAACATTCGCCGGTAGAAACTTATGTCATTGAATATCGTGAACCCGGTGGCGACGGCGCTCCCGGCCGCCTCGTGGGGGCGTGTCTGACGGACAGGCAGGGCGACGGGCTGTCGATGATCTACAGCTTCTTCGAGCCCGACGACACGGTTCGGGAGGGGATGGGTAACTTCATCATCCTCGACCACATCATGCGAGCACGCAAATCGGGCCTTCCTTATGTTTATCTCGGCTACTGGGTCGAGGGGTCGCGCCGGATGCAATACAAGGTCCGGTATCAGCCGCTGGAGCGGCTTGGTCCCGGTGGATGGGTGCGGTTTGATGGCATCGCGGCGCCCTCCAAAGGCTTGCCAGAGCTGAGCGGCAGCCCTGCGGGTTTTCAGCCGCGCGAACTGGCGGAACTGTTCCGTAAATAGGTGGTTGTAGCGCTCCCGCTCTCCCTGGGAGCAAAATCGGACAACGTACGTTGTTCATGATGCGCCTTTCGCGCGTCATCGTGGAAAGTGCACTTTTGGCCTCCTTGTGGCCGTCCCGCTCTTGGTCAATCGCCGGGGGCGGATAGACCGGGACGGGATCGCTGCGGCGGTCCTGAAGATGGATTGGGAGAAAATGATGCGAAAAATACCGATCGTTCTTGCCGTGCTCGGAGGGCTGGCGCTCAGCGCCTGCCAGAGGGCCGAGGAGGAAGTCGCCGCTCCGCCGCCGCCTCCGCCACCGCCGGGCGCCGTAACCGGTTCCATGGCCGCCGATCGGGATGGCGACGGAATCGTTGATGGCTACTATACGTCGGATGGCGTTTATCACCCGAATTACACGCCGCCTCCGCCGCCACCGCCACCGCCGCCCTCTCCGACAGGTGAACGCGGATAACGGGCTCAATCGGCACAATGAAATTTTCGTTTGTTGCAGTTGTCGGGCTGGCGCTTGCCGCCAGCCCGGCCGCCTTTTTTTCCGCGAAGGCCGCAGAGTCGCCCCATGCGACCCGTGCAGTGCGGGTCTCCGTCGACGGACGGGCAGTGTCCCGCGCGATCGCCGATCGCGCGTCCGGGGCGCTTAAGGATTTCTACGCCAGCCGCCACAATAGGCCGTTATGGGCCGATGACGGGATTATCGGCACGAGTGCGCAGGTTTTTCTGCGCATATTGGATGAGGCCGCATTGGATGGGCTCAAGCCCTCCCGCTACAGACCCGACAGGATCCGCGAGATGATCGCCAATGCGGATTCGGGTAATGCCGAGGATGTTGCGCGGGCGGAGGTCAGCTTATCGAAGGCGTTCGCACGCTATGTACGTGACGTCCGGCGCGTCAAAAGTGGCGTAGGGGTCGAATTTGCCGACCGATCGCTCCAGCCGGGGAAACTGGACTACGCCCGCATATTGCGCGCCGCGGCCCATGTCCGTTCCTTCGACCGCTATCTGAAGTCGATGGGCTGGATGAGTCCGCATTATGTCGAGGTGCGGGACATGTTGCGCACGGCGCGCACGCAGGGTCTGGACCCTCATGTAATCGAGACGATCCGCCTCAACCTTGAGCGTACGCGTTATCTTCCCGCGCCCTCGGTCAGGCATGTCGTCGTGGACGCTGGTTCGGCCAGGCTCTGGTACTATCAGGCAGGCGAGCAGGCCGGTACCATGCGCGTTGTCGTCGGCGCAAAGGAGACGCAGACCCCGCTGCTTGTCGGTTCGCTCAACTACGCGGTGCTCAACCCTTACTGGAACGTGCCGGATTATCTTGTCCGCAACAACGTCGCGGCCAAGATATTGGCGGGCCGTACGCTTGCGTCCATGCACATGGAAGCTTTGTCGGACTGGAGCGCTACTCCCGCCCGGCTGGACCCGGCGGTAATCAACTGGCGTGCCGTGGCAAGCGGTGAGCACGACCTGCGCGTGCGGGAACTTCCGGGGCCGCACAACTCGATGGGCCGGATCAAATTCATCTTTCCGAACGATCATGGCATCTACCTCCATGACACCCCGAACCGTGATCTGTTCGCGAAGGACGACAGGCACCTGAGCAATGGATGCATTCGTCTGGAAAAGGCGTGGGTGCTCGGCCGATGGATGATGGGCAAATCGCTTGAGGATCAGGCGAAGGGCGCCGGGACGGAAAAAGCGGTTCCGATGACGGCGTCCGTTCCCGTATACCTGACCTACGTCACCGTCACACGCGACAAGAAGGGCCGCGTCGTCGTCCGGCCCGATATCTACGGGCTGGATCAATCGAAGCGCTGAAGGCCGCAAGACTGTTTCCCTTTGACCAGGCCGCGTTCCTGCAGCCTGGCCCGCCGCGTTAAGCCGCGATGTCGTAGGGAACGATCTCGCCTTCCAGATACAGCTTGCGCGCCTTGGACCGGCTGAGCTTGCCAGAGCTCGTGCGGGGCAGGGTACGGGGAGGCACCAGTTCCACCACGCAGTTCATGCCAGTGATCGCGCGCACCCGCTCCCGGATCTGCTCGCGCAGTTTTGCCCGTTCGGCTGAGTCGGAGGTCCGGCAATGCACCAGGACGGCGGGTGCTTCCTCACCGCCCGCAGTGGTGATTGCGAAGGCGGCAATGTCGCCCTGCTTAAAGCCCGGCAGTTGCTCCACAGCCCATTCGATGTCCTGGGGCCAGTGGTTCTTGCCGTTGATGATGATCATGTCCTTGGCGCGGCCGACGATGTAAAGATAACCGCTCGACATATATCCCATGTCGCCGGTGTCGAGCCAGCCGTCCGTCATGCACGCTTGGGTCGCTTCGTCGTCGCGGAAATAACCGGACATGAGGGACGGGCCGGTGGTCCAAACCTTGCCGATCTGCCGCTCGGCCATCGGCGCGCCATCTTCGTCCCGAATCTCGACTTCCATGTCCCTGACAGGTTTGCCGCAATTGACGATCGAGCGATATCGCTGTGGCCGCCCCTCCTCGGTGCCCGATCCTGAAAGATCGGTTTCCTCCACCAGTTCGACGACAATACCTTCGCCCGGAGGCATGATCGTAACCGCGAGGGTCGATTCCGCGAGGCCATAGCTCGGCAGGAAGGCTGAGGGTGAAAAGCCGCTGTCGGCGAATGCGTCGACGAAACTTTGCATCACGTCAGGACGGATCATGTCCGCGCCATTGCCGGCGAGGCGCCAGCGTGACAGGTCGAACCTGTCGGACGCGCGCATCTGGCTCGACATGCGCCGGGCGCAGATGTCGTAGCCGAAGGTCGGCGAATAGCTGATCGTTGTGCCCGTGTTGCGGCTGATAAGATCAAGCCACGCGAGCGGCCGCCGGGCGAAATCCTCCGTCTTCAGATAATCGACCGTCACCTGATTGGCGACGGGGGACAGGAAGCAGCCCACCAGTCCCATGTCATGATACCACGGCAACCAGCTTATGCAGCGGTCGCTCTGCTGCAATTTCATCCCGTGCGCATGGGCCGCCAGATTGGAGAGCAGCGCCTTGTGCGTCACGGCGACGCCGTGCGGGAAACGGGTCGACCCGCTGCTGTACTGAAGATACGCGATGTCCTCGGGGCTGGCCGAAGGAAGGGGGCACGGCGGTGCGGTCCGCGCGATGAACGGCTCGATCCCCAGACCCTCTATGCCATTGCTGCGCGCGGCTTCTCCCGCCATCTCGGCCAGTTCCGCCGGAAAGAACAGAACCCGGGGGTCGCAGCTTTTCAGCTGTACCGAAAGCTGGTCGATATAGCTTTCCTTGCCGCCGAAGCTGGTCGGCAGCGGCAAAGGAACAGGCCAGGCGCCCGCATAGATGATCCCGAAGAACATCTGCGCGAATTCGGGTCCGGTCTCGGCAATCAGCGCGATCCTGTCCTGCGGCTTGATACCGTGCGCGATCAGGCGCCAGGCGCAGGCCAGTGCGTCGGTCCGCAGTTCGCTGTAAGGATAGGGACGCGAGATCGAGCCGCGGGCGTCGTGGAAATTGAATCCCCGCACACCGCTCGCCGCGTAATCGAGCGCGTCACCCATCGTCGCAAAGTCGGAGAAGCGGCGCGCCAGGTTGTCGCCCGACGGCAGCGGGGCGAGCCCCCTGTCGTCGCCGCTCGAAGGCCGTCCGTCCGTCCGGGGCCTAGCCAGAACTGCGTTGTCCATCATATCGCTCTCGGCCAAAAGTACTTTCCTTTGCTCGACCCGTTCGGGACCCCAGGCCCCGGCTACCCCTTACCCGTCGATTTTGGCTTTACTCGCCGGTCGATCTTTGGTCGGGACAGCCCATCGTCCCCTACCGTACAACTCGAGTTCAAATTCGGACGCGAGTGTGGCACAAAAATGGCGCATGGCACGATATGACAGCCAAAACAAGCGACCCGGCCTGGATCAGGCGAGTCTGCGCGATCTTGCTCTCGCCTATGTGGGACGCTTTGCGACATCGCGCGCGCGCCTGACGCGCTATCTGCGGCGCAAGCTGCGGGAGCGCGACTGGGCGGGAGAGGGCGAGCCCGATATAGAGGCACTGATCGTCCGCTGCGGTGAACTTGGCTATGTCGATGATGAGGCCTATGCGCGCATGAAGGGGGCGTCGATGGAGCGCCGGGGACTCGGACCGGCCCGCGTCCGGGCGACCCTCGCCGCAGATGGAATAGGTGAGGCCGACCGCCTTCCTGCCGAGGAGCTCGCGCACGCGGGCAGATGGGATGCGGCCGACATTCTCGCGCGTCGCAAGCGTATTGGCCCCTATGGCGACGGGGACAAGGATCCACTTCGGCGGCAGCGCCATATTGCCGCATTTGTGCGCGCGGGGCACGATTTTGACACGGCCCGCGCCTGGGTTGATGCGGAACCCGGCGCGTTTCCCGAACGGAGCGAGTAAATGAAAGTCGGTCCATCCTTGCTGGTCGGCGCCTTGCTGGCGGGTTGTTCCGCGCAAAAACCCGCAGATAAGCCTGCGGACCATGGCGTATCGGTATCACCCGCTCAGGCACAGCACCTGCGCAAGATATCTCTGCTCATCCGTCACGGCGAACGGGCGCCGGACGGTCGCCTGATTGTTGAAATCGCGCTGACGCCGGAACAGCAGGAACGCGGGCTGATGCACCGGACCGATCTGAAGCCCGGGGACGGCATGCTTTTTCCGATGCTGCCGCCGCGAATGCCGAGTTTCTGGATGAAGGACACACCGGCGTCGCTGGACATTCTGTTTATCCGGATGGACGGCGGCGTCGAAAAAATCATTGCGGGAACGAAACCTGGCGACCGCACGCCGCTTTTCGCCGAAATCCCGGTCGCTGGCGTCCTGGAACTACCGGCGGGGGAGGCGCAGGCACTGGCCCTTGACGAAGGTGATCGCATCAGTTGGGGTGCCTGCATCGAGGAGCGCCGCCCGGCGCGCGTCACCGCGCCGGACAATTTCTGTCCGGGATGAAATTCCCGTCGGCGCAAGGGCCGGATTGGTCGCGTTCGTCCGGACTGAACTCTTGCCAATCTCCCTCGGGCCGCCTAAGCGGCGGGCATGGGACTGCTCTCGAAAATCTTTACCTGGTGGGATGGAGCCACCGTCGGCACGTCGCTCTTTACCGCGATGAACGGGACCAGGATTGGCGAAGACCATATGGGCAATGTCTATTATGAGGGCGGCAAGGACCTCAGTGGAAATCCGCGCCGCTGGGTGATCTATAGCGGCTCCAACGACGCCAGCCGTGTGCCGCCGGAATGGCATGTCTGGCTGCATCACTCGATTGACGGACCGCCCGAAAGCAACCTGCCGCCGCCGCGCATCTGGCAAAAGGATTATGTCCCGAACCAGACAGGCACTCCGGGCGCATACCGGCCACGCGGAAGCATCGAGGAAGGCGGCGCCCGCGCCATGGCAACGGGCGACTATGAGGCGTGGAAACCAGACGCGTCATGAGGCGCGCTGCCGGATGCTTGATTGCACTGCTGGCGACGCAGGCGTGTGGCGACGGCGCGAATGAACTTCCCCAGTCCAATGCCAATGCCGTGGCCGTCGCGGGCGGGTCGATCCCCATTTCAACGATGGGCAGCCGGGATGCTGGCGCCACGCCCATGAAGGATCGCGTGGCTGTGATCGGTCTGCTGAACAAGCGCAATGGCCTCACCCGCGACCTCACGATGAAGCCTGGCGACGCGCTTCGGGTTGGCGATGCCATCGTCAGGCTTCGTGCCTGCGAGGCCACCGCCCCCTGGGAGGAAGCGAAGGAAACCGGCGCGTTCGTTCAGCTTGATGTCCGCCAGCCACGGAAGGAGGAATGGCGCCGCGCCTTTTCAGGCTGGTTGTTCCGGGAAAGGCCCGACCGCAACGTGGTCGAGCATCCGGTTTATGATGTCTGGGTCAAGAGCTGTGCGATGAAATGGCCCGACGAGGGACCCGACACCGTCGACGCCGGAGGCAGTTCCGGCGTGAAGGCTGCTTCGGCTTCCGGGCCGGGGCCCGCCGCCAACAGCGCCGAAGCATCGGCGAGCGAAACGCCGGTCAACGCATCGGCCAGCAGCGACTGATACTCCCGCCGGTCGACCTCGACCGCGCCGAGCGAACGCAGATGCGCGGTCATGAACTGACAATCCAGTAACGTGCAGCCGGACAGCCGCATCCGCGCCACCAGCCAGGCCAGTGCGACCTTCGACGCGTCCGGGCGGCGCGAAAACATGCTCTCGCCGAAGAAGGCGCGGCCCAGAGTGACTCCGTAAAGGCCGCCGACCAACTCGCCTTCCTGCCAGCATTCGACGGAATGCGCGAAGCCGTAGCGATGCAGCATCGCGTAGCTCGTCTCGATTTCGTGATTGATCCACGTCGTTGGACGATCCGGCGCGGCCTGGGCGCACAGCCGTACCGTCTGCTCGAAATCGCTGTTGACCCGTACGTCAAAGCAGCCCGACCGGATGACTTTGGCAAGCGAGCGCGACAGGTGGAAACCGTCCAGCGGCATGATCGCCCGGCGCTTCGGCTCAACCCAGTATATTTCGCGGGATTCCCGATCGTCGGCCATCGGAAAGACGCCGATTGCATAGGCTCTGAGTAGCAGGAACGGGTCGATCGGCATCCGCAAGTCTTTTGACAGAGCATCGGATTCGCTCCAAGCCTCATTTGCACCATGTCGGGCCTTTTCCCCGCCGCAGAGCGCCTACTCGCCGCTTGCACTTGGTAGCCAGCGCGGCTAATGACGCGCGTTCGCCGCACAGGAGTGTAGCTCAGCTGGTAGAGCGTCGGTCTCCAAAACCGAATGCCGGGGGTTCGAGTCCCTCCACTCCTGCCAAATCTTGCGCCTTTGCGGGTGTGAGGCTATGGCGGCGTCGGTGTTCGCGGAGGGCGGCCTCAAAATCCGGCCAGGTGCCGGAGGAAGGGGCTGTCGCTTCGCGGTTTTGTGTGTTTGTAGACGGATCGAGCAGCGTGGCCAAAACATCTCCCGGCGATTTTGTACGCCAGGTCCGGCAGGAAGCATCGAAGATCGTGTGGCCGACCGGCCGCGAAACGATGGTTACTGCCGTAATGGTCATTATCATGACCACGCTGCTGGGCCTGTTCTTCCTGGGGACCGACGCCTTCTTCGGCTGGGTCGTCCGCACGCTGCTCTCGCTGGCTTCGGGTCAGTGAGTGTGGATCAGATAGTCGGGAATCTTGGAAAAAAAGATATGGCGCGCTGGTACATCATTCATGCCTATTCCGGCTTTGAGAACAAGGTCCGTGACGCGATCATGGCGGAAGCCGAGCGCATGGGCCTGTCGCGGCTGGTCGAATCGGTTGAGGTCCCTACCGAGACCGTGACCGAAGTGCGGCGCGGCAAGAAGGTGCAGTCCGAACGAAAATTTTTCCCGGGTTATGTTCTCGCCAAGCTCGACATGAACGACGATGTCTATCACCTCGTGAAAAACACGCCAAAGGTGACGGGCTTCCTCGGATCGAGTGGCAAGCCTCAGCCGATCAGTGAGACGGAAGCCGCCCGCATCCTCAATACGAAGGAAGAGGCAGCAGCCTCGCCCAAGCAGAAGATCAGCGTCGATTACGAAATCGGCGACACCGTGAAGGTGACGAGCGGCAACTTCGCCAGCTTTACCGGCACTGTGGAAGAACTGGATTTCGACAAGAACCGCGTGAAGGTTTCCATCTCCATCTTCGGCCGCGCCACACCGCTGGAACTGGGATTCGAGGACGTGGAACTGGTGAAATAACCGGTATCTTGCGAAAGCAGGGTATCGTGAAGTCGGGGATGCCGAGTGTTGGCCGACATCACCGAACAGAGAGATTTCCGGTCATGTGCCGGGAATAACTGCGGGAGGAAGGGCTTGCCCCTCCGCTATCACCGCTAAACTTGAACCGGGCGCGGCCTTGAAGTCCTCGCCCAGCAACAGAGTGAGTGAAACATGGCTAAGAAGATTACGGGCTATATCAAGCTCCAGGTGCCTGCGGGCGCCGCCAATCCTTCGCCGCCGATCGGCCCTGCTTTGGGTCAGCGCGGCGTGAACATCATGGAATTCTGCAAAGCGTTCAACGCGGCGACGGACAAGGAAGAAAAGGGCACGCCCCTTCCGACCGTCATCACCGTTTACGCCGATCGCAGCTTTTCGTTCATCACGAAGCAGCCGCCTGCGACCTTCCTCATCAAGAAGGCGGTGGGCCTGAAGTCGGGTTCCAAGGAGCCGGGCAAGGTCTCCGCCGGAAAGATCACGCGCGCCCAGCTCGCCGATATCGCCCAGAAGAAGATGGTCGACCTCAATGCGAATGACATCGAGGCGGCAACAAAGATCATCGAAGGCTCCGCTATCGCGATGGGCCTCACCGTGGTGGAGGGTTAAGGACATGGCGAAGCTCTCAAAGAAGCAGAAGGCGCTCGCCACCGCAGTCGACAGCAACAAGCTGCATGGCGTCGATGAAGCGATTGCGCTGATCAAGACGAATGCGACCGCGAAGTTCGACGAAACGGTCGAGATTGCGATGAACCTGGGCGTCGACCCGCGTCACGCCGACCAGATGGTGCGCGGCGTCGTCACCCTTCCGGCGGGCACGGGCAAGACCGTGCGTGTCGCCGTGTTCGCGCGCAACGAAAAGGCCGCCGAAGCGACCGCGGCAGGAGCCGATGTCGTGGGCGCCGAGGACCTGCTGGAAAGCATTCAGGCCGGTAACATCGATTTCGAGCGTGTCATTGCGACCCCCGACATGATGGGCCTGGTCGGCCGTCTCGGCAAGGTGCTGGGTCCCAAGGGCCTGATGCCCAATCCGAAGCTCGGCACCGTGACCCCCAACGTCACGGAGGCCGTGAAGGCGGCCAAGGGCGGGCAGATCGAGTTTCGCGTCGAGAAGGCCGGCATCATCCACGCCGGGCTCGGCAAGGCCAGCTTCTCGGAAGGTGACCTGCGTCGCAACTTCGATGCGTTCGTCGACGCCATCGTCAAGGCGAAGCCGTCGGGTTCCAAGGGCAAATATGTCCGCCGTATCGCGCTGTCGTCCTCGATGGGACCTGGCGTGAAGGTAGACGTGGCCGAGGTCGCCGCGGCCTGACGGTTTGAAGGTTTTCCGGCTGCTCCCGCGCGGGGCGACCGGACCAGACACAAAATCCCTCTCGGGTTCCGCCCGAGGGGGATTTTTTCGGACGACGCTTCCGTTCCTGGCGGGTACAGGCGCGTCATTCCGCTTGCACGGCTCGGCCCCGGTTGATACCAGCTACGGGATCGGGGCAAGGCAACCTCCCGATCGAAGCATTTTTAAGGCGGATGGCAATCCACGACCCAAGAAATGCGGCAAAAAGTCAGGCGTTCCCCGCCCAAGTGTTGTGACAGGCAACCGGCCGCGCGCGGCCGAGGGGAAACGCATGCAGGACACCGTTCCATCCTTCCGTGACATGTTCCGGGTTTTTGCCCGCATCGGGCTGATCAGCTTCGGCGGTCCGGCAGGGCAGATAGCGCTGATGCATCGCGAGCTGGTCGACGAGCGCCAATGGGTCGGCGAGGATCAGTTCCTGCGCGCGCTCAACTTCTGCCATCTGCTGCCCGGACCGGAGGCGCAGCAGCTCGCCGTCTGGATCGGCTGGCGCCTCCATGGTGTGCGTGGGGGTCTGGCTGCGGGCACCCTGTTCGTCCTGCCGGGCGCGCTTGTCATGCTTGGCCTTTCGATACTCTATGTCCATGCCGCTGGACTGGCATGGTTCAACGCGCTGTTCGTGGGCATCAAGGCGGCTGTGCTGGCACTCATCGCCCAGGCGTTGATCCGCATTGGCAGGCGCGCGCTGAACACCCGGTTCAAGCTCGCGCTCGCAATTCTGTCGTTTATTGGCTTGTTTGCTTTCGACTTGCCGTTCCCTCTCGTCGTGCTCGGCGCAGGGGCGGCCGGGATGATCGTCGCCGCATGGCGGCCCGAGTTGCTCCGGCTCAAGGACGCGCCGCCCGCGACTGCGCCCGCGCACCAGGCGCGACCGGTCGTCGGTGCTGTCGCAGCGCTGGGTATCGCCTGGGCGCTGCCTTTCCTGCTGATCGCTGTTTTTCTTGGGCGCGATCACGTGCTGATGGATATAGCGTCGTTCTTCACTCAGCTTGCGGTCGTCACTTTTGGAGGCGCCTACGCCGTTCTCGCCTATCTGGCGCAGGAGGCGGTGCAATCCTGGCACTGGCTGCAACCCGGCGAAATGGCTGATGGTCTTGGACTCGCGGAGACGACGCCAGGTCCCCTCATCATGGTCACGCAGTTCGTCGGCTTCCTTGGCGCCTATCGTTCGCCCGCGCCTTTCTCGCCGATGACTGCGGGAATATTGGGCGCGGTGGTGACAACCTGGGTAACTTTTGTCCCCTGCTTTCTCTGGATATTCGCCTTTGCTCCGTGGATCGACCGGCTGGAGCATGCGCAACGGTTGCATGGCGGGCTCGCCGCCCTGACCGCCGCTGTTGTCGGCGTGATCGCAAATGTGGCGCTATGGTTCGCGCTGCATGTTCTGTTCGAGCGGACGGATGTTCACCAGGAAGGCGTTCTCAGGTTTATCGTGCCGGACCTTTCGACTCTCGATATTCCGGCGTTGGGGCTGTCGGTGCTCGCCTTCCTGCTGATCTTCCCGGCGAGAAGAAGCGTCATTCAGACCCTGGCAGTGTGCGGGGCGGCGGCTCTGGTTGTGGGTCTGTTGCCGCCGATGGGGCGGTAGCCCGTCTCGGGTTTCATTGTTCGCGTGCTTTGTCCTCGCGGTCGAGTTCTTCCCTGAGGCGTCGCGTGGCTCGCTCGGTCTCCTCTACGGATTCGCGGGTGCGCTGTTGCCGGTTCCGCCACAACGCCCAGCCCAGGACGAGCCCCAGCAGGATCGGTCCGCCTATTATGACAAAACCCCATATTTCGGTGGGCATGGTTCCACTCCGGACATTCAGCCTTATTGTGAAACAATCGCCGGGCGATCCAACAGTTCCAAGGCGGCCGGTGTTGGATCTCGCACGCGCAATCCCGTCCCGCTACGGTCAAGGACGGGAGAAGGCTTGCGGCCGCACGCATGTAAAGGTTAACGTGCAGCGAAGGAGACTGCCAATGCGTATCCCGAGCCTGCTGCTTTTCGCCTCCGCCGCAGCCGCGCTGACAGGCTGCGCGACGAGGCAGTATGTGGACGAAAGCGTCGCCGCGCTTGAAACCCGCCAGAACACACGCATGGACCAGATCGACAAAATCTCGCGCGAGGCCCTGGAGCGGGCCATCTCCGCCGGGAAGCTGGCAGAGGGCAAGTTCCTATATAGCGTCACCCTGACCGATGACGCCGTCAAGTTCGCTTCGGGAAAATGGGAATTGGGCGAGGAAGCTCAAAAGAACCTGACGCAGCTGGCCACCCGCCTGAAGGCGGACAATCGCGACGTCTATCTCGAAATCCAAGGGCACACGGACGACACCGGATCAGTGGCGATGAACCACGAGCTTGGCCTGCGTCGGGCCGAGGCGGTGCGGCTTTTCCTCTATAAGCAGGGGGTGCCGCTCAATCGCATGGCGCTCATGTCCTATGGCGAAAAATCTCCGGCGTCGCCCAATGCCGACGACGCGGCGCGCGCGCTCAACCGCCGCGTGGTGATAATGGTGCTGAGCTGAACTGAGGCCGGACCGCTGGCGAGTAACCGGAACGGACTTTACCGCTTGGCCAGCCGCGCTTCGATCGCCTGCCACAGAAAGTTGAACTGTTTTGCCGGTGGTGTCTGGCCCGCAAATTCCCCCAGCGGCCTGCGCTTCGAACTCATCTGCTCGACCGCGCTTGCCATCGGCACGGTCGGCCAGTTGGGATTGGTCTCCATCGCCGAGCGGTGCAGGCTCCTCCGGCGGTCCACCATCGAATAAACCGGCAGGATCGGCGGGTGCGTGCCGCCATTTTGCACCAGATGGCGCGCCACCTGTCCCAATGCGCGCTCAGACAGGGGAGACGGGATCACCGGCACGATGACGAGATCTGCCGCGCGCAATACCTGCTCGCTGGTTTCGGTCAGTCCGGGCGGACAGTCGAGGATAATACGGTCGTAATTCTTGCCCATCCCCTCGATCAGCTTCGCCAGCCGCTTTTTCTTGCCCACCTCGAAAAATAGACGGTCTAGCCCGCGCAGCGAGGTGTCGGCCGCGATCAGGTCAATACCCTCGATCGTGGAGGGGCGGATCAGCGCCTCCACATCGACATCCTTGCTGAAGATCGCCTGTGCATCGTCACGGCCGCTCTTGTTGGCGGACATCATCCAGGTGGCGGCGGCCTGCGGATCGAGATCCCACAGCAGCGTCCTGCGGCTGCTCCGTTTGGCAGAGGCCCACGCGAGGTTGACGGCAAAAGTGGTTTTGCCCACGCCCCCCTTGAGCGAATAGACCGCGATCGTCGCCAGTTTCACGTCTTCGCCCATCGCGCGCAAGCTACCCTCGCTTGCGCGATTCCCGCAAGTGCTTTGCAGCGCGAATGTTACTCTTTGGAGACAGGCGGCATACCGCCTAGACTCGCGCCCTCGAAATCGACATAGCGCTGGCATCTCCGTACCATGGCCTTTCGAGGAAATCGCATGATCGTCATCAAGGAAGCCGACCTGATCGAAAGCGTCGCCGACGCGCTCCAGTTCATCAGCTATTACCACCCGATGGACTATATTCGCGCGCTGGGCGAAGCGTACAAAGCCGAGAAAAGCCCGGCGGCGAAAGATGCGATCGCGCAAATCCTGACGAACAGCCGCATGTGCGCGGAGGGCCACCGTCCCATCTGCCAGGATACCGGCATCGTCACCGTCTTTGTGAAATGGGGCCAGAACTGCCGGTTGGAGAGCGACAAGCCGCTTCAGCATGTCATCGATGAAGGTGTGCGCCGTGCCTATCGCAATCCGGAGAACCCGCTGCGCGCCTCTATCCTCAAGGATCCGGCCTTCAGCCGCGTCAATACGAAGGATAATACGCCATCGGTCCTGCACGTTGAGATGGTGCCGGGCAACACGGTGAGCATCGACGTCGCGGCCAAGGGCGGCGGGTCGGAAAACAAGTCGAAGTTCAAGATGCTCAACCCGTCGGACTCCATCGTAGACTGGGTGCTTGAAATGGTGCCGCAGATGGGCGCGGGCTGGTGCCCGCCGGGAATGCTGGGCATCGGCATTGGCGGCACGGCGGAAAAAGCGGTGCTGCTCGCCAAGGAATCGCTGATGGGTGC
>DASULD010000062.1:0-4710 GCA_036278355.1 Sphingobium sp. | reverse complement strand
GCCCTGCCGCTCACGGGCATCATGACGCTCAAGCTGGCGGGCCTTCCGCCCGAGGACTGGCCACATTATGCGCCGCCGCTCCACCAGCTCATCTACAGCCGCCTTCCCATGGAAGAGCGCCTGAAGGACATGGCGGTGATGATCGATCGCATGCGGACCGAAATCCGCCGTCTGAAGGACGATCCGGTTCCCGGCAGCGTCATCGAATATCTCTATAATGTGGACATGGCCGGGCGGAAGCTGCGCGTCGATGAGATTGACAGCTTCATCCTCATCATGCTGGGCGGCGGGCTGGACACCACGCAGGCGCTGTTCGGCATGGCCAGCGTCTATCTCGCGCGCAATCCGGAGCGCCGTCAGGAGCTGATCGATCATCCCGAGCTTCTGGACAACGCCATAGAGGAATTCCTGCGCGTTTTCCCGCCAACGCAAGGCAATTCACGCCGCGCGACCAAGGAAATCACCGTGGCGGGCCATGTCATCAAGCCTGAAGAACAGGTGTTCATGTCCTGGGCCGCGGCCAATCGCGATCCCGACGACTATGAAAATCCCCATGAGATCGACTTCCGCCGGGAAAATATCCGTCATTTCTCCTTCGGCGTCGGGCCACACCGTTGCCTGGGTTCGCATCTGGCGCGACTGGAGGCCAAGACCATGTTCCAGGTCCTGCTGGAAAAAGCGCCCAATTACAAGCTGGTCGACGGCGGCGTCGAACTGGGCGACGATATCGGCACGATCGCCGGCTTCAAGAAGATCGAGATCACGGTCTGACCGCACAGGCGGCAATCATAGCGGACCTTCAGGAGAGTAAAATGGCGACAACTGCGGAATATGGTCTGGGGGAATTCACCTTCCCGCGCGGATGGTTCATGGTCGCAGAAGCCAGCAAGATCGGAAAAGCGCCCTATTCGGTCCGTTTTTTCGGACAGGACATGGTGATCTACCGGGGCGAGAGCGGCCAGCTGCACATGGTGAGCGCCTATTGCCCTCATATGAACACCCATATCGGCAAGAGTTCGACCTCGTTCATGGCCCAGCAGGGCAAACAAATTGAGGGTGAATCGATCCACTGCCCTTATCATGGCTGGCGCTTCGGGCCGGACGGCGTCTGCAACAAGATTCCCTATTCCGACAAGATTCCGCCGCTCGCCAAACTGAAATCCTTCAAGGTCGTGGAGCGTTATGGCGTCGTGTTCCACTGGCATGATCCGGAGGGGGGCGAACCGGACTATGACCTGCCCGCCATCCCCGAATGGGATGATCCCCATTATGTGAAATGGGACATCGACCATCTGGGATCGATGAACCTCCATCCGATCGAGGTTGTCGACAATATCGGCGACATCCAGCATCTGGCGCCCGTGCATGCCACGACCAAATTCTATTATTTCGAAACGATCCTTCACGGCCATGTCGCGCAGCAACTGCTGGGCGGACGCCATGAATTGCTCGGCGCGGATGCAGGCATGTCGGAATTCAACACATATTATACGGGGCCGGGCATCCTGCTTTCCCGCTATGTGGCGAACAATGCCAATGATTCCATCATGTTCATCTGTCACACGCCGATCGATGACGGATCCGTGTTCGTATGGCATGCGGTCCTGAGCAAGCCCAGCGACAGGAACCCCACCGAGGAGGACATCGCGACGGCGAAGGCGCAACAGCAGATGAGTTGCGACGCGTTCGCGCAGGATTTCGAGATCTGGTCGAACAAGATGCCGTGTTTCAGGCCAATGCAGATGCCCAGCGACGGCAATTTCCTGAAAGTCAGGACCTGGTACAGGCAGTTCTACAATCCGCGCTCGGCCACGGCCGACATTCTGGCCCGCAGCGAAGGCCGCTACATCATTCCGGGCGTCCCGAGCGCGGAGGATGGCGGCGCGCGCAAGGAAATACTGGAAGCGGCGATAGCCGGCTGATCCATCCCGGACCATCATATAGAGAGCAATCATGAGATATCGGATCGTAATCGACAAAGATCAGTGCGTCGGCCACGCGCGTTGCGCGAACGTCGCCCCACACCTCTTCAAGCTGGATGACAGCGGCTATATCGCCACGACGGGCTTCGACGTGCCGGAGGGCGAGGAAGTCGCGGCGTTCCGCGGCTCGCTCGCCTGCCCTGAGCGCGTCATCAAGATGTTCGATGCCGAAGGAAATCAGGTCAAGAAGACGCCGCTGAGCGGCTGATCTCCCCTCGGAAACGATAGGGATTGCAAAATCCGGCAGGAACGGACGTCCATGTCCCTTCCTGCCGGATTTTTGTTTCTGAAGTTTTCGTGCTGTACCGGGACCGGTTCAGGCAGTCCGGCACAGTGCGTGGCTTGCTCAACCCGCGATCATTGGAATTTGTGACCCCAGGCACTGCCCCGTGTCGTTTCAAACACGACATGCTCGGACCAGTCCATCTGCTTGCCGCCAAAGCCATATTCGAGGGAAAAGCCGGCCGGCGTCATCATGTAGAAGGATACCATGTCGTCATTGACATGGCGGCCCAAGGTAGCGGTCACCTTGACGCCATGTTCCGCGACCCGGTCCAGGCACCGGCCGACATCGTCGATGCTGCCGACCTCCAGCATGATGTGGATGCAGCCCCCCGGTATGGGAAGTTCGCCAAAGGCGAGACTGTGCTGCCGCCGATTGCGGCAATGAAGGAAATGCACCCGGGCCTTCCCGTCCGGCATGGGGACGTGCAGGATATCCGACAGCGAAAAGCCCCCAAGGCTGGTCCAGAAGTCCGCTTCGGCCTTGAAATCCTTGACCGCCGTGAGCACGACGTGACCAAGGCCCATGTCGCCGGTTACGAATTCGCTGACGGCAGCGGGCGAAACGAAGGGCAGGAAATCCGATATCGGTCCCCAGGCCACTTCATGGCCGTGACCTTCGGGATCCTTGAAGGAAAAATATCCCTGGACCTGCCGAAGCTGCGCGCCTGCCGCCGTTCCTTCGACCAGTTCGACGCCGCCATCCGTCAGTTCGGCCCTCGCCGCATGGAAGTCATCCTCCGTCTGGACAAGCCAGCCGCTGGCGAGCAGGCCGTTGTCGTGGCCGGGCAAGACCGCAATGCGGAACGCGCGGTGATCGATCTTCACGTAGAGCGCGCCCTCGGGCCCATCCTGGACCATCGTTCCCAGCACCTTCTCAGCGTAGAATTTCCATTCCGCGACCTCCGGCGCTCCTACCAGCAGATAGCCCAGTTCAGCGATCTTCATTTCCTGCTCCTTGCTCCGGCGGACTGTTCACCGCAGCGCGTGTAGCGCGCGCCGCGACGGCGGCAATCGTCCGATAAGACAAGGATGCCGACGTGCCGGCTAGTTTTCCTCGGCGGGCTGGATCGCCTTGTAACTCATCCGCGCCAGGATCGCGGCGGCCATGTCGTCGTCGATCGGCGCATCCGGGAAAAACCATCCTTCGAACAGGACCGCCGCCGCCACCATGCCGAAGGAATAGCGCACGAAAATGGCTGGCGGGATGTCATAATCCCCTTCCCGGTCGCGGTAGAGCAGCCGCACCCTCTTTTCGGCGGCGAGAAAATAGTCATCCAGCGCATGGGACAGGGGCAGGTCACCGGCAACCGACGATTTCGCAAGCGCCTGAAGCAGGTCGGCATTCTCCCGGAGAAACAGGAAGAGCGCCTGCATAGTATAAAGGCTACGCGCTTTCTTGCCTTTCTCCTCGACGTCCATGGATTCGAGGAAAGCGGTGAATACAGCCTTGAACGGCTCGATGATCGCGGCTTCGAACAGGTTGGCCTTGGACTCGAAATGCCGGAATATCAGGGCTTCGGCGACGCCGGCTCCTTGCGCGACGTTTCGGGTCGTCGTGCCGGCCAAACCATCGGCGGCGAACATCGCGCGGGCGGAAGCCAGAATGAGCGACCGCACTTCAGTGGTGCTGCGACGGCGACGCCCCGCCCCGCCACTCGACAATTTGGTCTGCGTCCCCTTGCCTGCCAATTCCATATCCTTTAGATAGCAAATGCTGACTATAAATTCATGAGCGGAGAGTGAGCCTGATGTGCGCTGATTATCAATTGATCATCCGCAGCGGAACCGTAGTGGACGGCACTGGCGGAAAGCCCGTGACGGCGGATATTGCGATATCTGATGGCCTGATCGTCAAGGTCGGCAATATCCATGGCACGGCGGAAGAGGAAATCGACGCCAGCGGCCTGGTCGTGACGCCCGGCTTCGTTGACGTCCATACCCATTATGACGGCCAGATAACCTGGGAAAGCCGGATGGCGCCGTCCTCCAACCATGGCGTCACCACCGTCGTCATGGGCAATTGCGGCGTCGGCTTCGCCCCGTGCCGGAAAGGCGACGAGGATCTGATGATCCGGTTGATGGAGGGGGTCGAGGACATTCCCCATGCCGTAATGGCGACCGGCGTGCCGTTCAACTGGACAAGTTTCCCCGACTATCTTGACGCACTGGAAGCGCGCGCGAGCGACGTCGATTTCGCGGCCCAAATCCCGCATTCCCCGCTTCGCGTTTTTGTCATGGGCGAGCGTGGCGCCAATCTGGAGCCGGCGAACGAGCAGGATCTCATCCAGATGCGCAAGCTGGTCGCGGAAGCGATCGAGGCGGGCGCACTCGGCGTATCGACATCGCGCAACCTGTTCCATCGGTTCCGCAATGGCAAGCTGGCGCCGAGCGTCCAATCCGAACTCGCCGAACTCAAGGCGCTGGCAGGCGGATTGAAGGATGC
>DASULD010000061.1:0-2362 GCA_036278355.1 Sphingobium sp. | reverse complement strand
GGGCGCGCTATTGCCGTGAATTCCAGGAACACGATAATTGATAGGCAGCAGCGGCTTGAAAACACGACTACCGATCAACGCGGACTCAACGGTCGGGTACTTCAATGATTAAATCGCGATCCGCATCGCCATTGCGCAATGGCTAACCAAGATGTGGTCTACTGCCGTGGCAAGCTGGCCAACCTGGACCGGGCCAGTCTGACCCTGATCGCCGCACCGATCGCGCCCATGCCGAAAATCATCATCGCCCATGTCGCGGGTTCCGGCACCTGGGACGAATGGATCAGGAGCGTGACCGGTCCTGTGGCCGAGGACCATGTTGATGTCGACGTGCCGGTCACCTGGCCGGATGTCAGGTCGAGCGTGCCATCGGGCATGGCGAAAAACACTGTGTTTCCAAAGCGGGTGAAGGAGACCAGATCGGCGCCGGCCCCGTTCTTGTCCAACGCGACGGTGCAGCGGTCGTAATAGAAAATGTCGAGCGGATCGTCCGTCCGGCATTTTGCGTGGTCGAACGTTACCTTGCCCAGCGCCGGAACCCATTTGGGAACCGAGAAAATGAGACTCGCGTGAGGCATCGTTTCGAAGATCGTGGCCGCCTGAGCCTGACCGGTCAGCCCTGAACACGCAAGCGCGGCCGACGCCGCGAGCAATCGCACGAATCGCATAATAGTGCCCTCCTGTTACACGAGGTCCTATGCTGCCGGAGAAAACACGATGAGTCGAATCTGATCCACTATGAATATGCTTTCAAGTAACAGTATTTTTACCATGTTTTTCACTGGGGATCTGGCAACTGTCCCAATTCAATACATGATATCATTCGTATTTACTTCGATCCTTGGCGCTCGCCCCTCCCCCTACAGGGGATGCGACGTGCTTCGACACCTCTTTCGGGAACGTTGCCGGAAAGCTGGAGTTCGCCCGCGCCGGGCAATTGCACCCTGATGCCCGTCGCCCCGCAGCCATGCGCTCTATCGTATCGAGAGCAACCAGTCGGTTAGCGCGCGCTTGGCCGCATCGGTTATCGTCACATAGACGCGCCGTCTGTCGTTGTCATCGTTGACACGCGCCACGAGCCCGAGTTGTTCCATCCGCCGAAGCCATCGCAAGGCGGTGGTGGCGGGTGCGCGCGATGCGATACAGGCGCTGGAAACCGATATGGACTTGCCATCGCCCGACGCAAGGTAAAGGTCGAGGAGCATATCCCACGCTGGTTCACCGAACATCTCGGCTGGCAGATACTGGTATCGTTCCACGCGTCGTTCGGCGATTATTCTGACACGTTCGAGGAGGTCCGCCTCCTGGCGTTCATCTTCTTCCTTGCGAAGATTGCCTGCCGTTCCGACCACAGATTTCAAGTCCTTTAACTCACGACGTTTACGCAGGCACCAACTTCGTCCTGCATAATCGATCTACTCAACCCGGACCTGCCGCCAACAACGTTCGATTTTAACACTGTTGTCGAATAATATCAGTCACTCACGTCCGCCGGGTTTGGTAAATAGTCCCGGCACAGACCGGTCACTGGTCTTTGATTATGCCGCCTTCCCGGCCGAAAATTTTAATTAAGAACATTCACATCCATTTCCAAACATAATCGCCGATTATCTCCATAATGAATGAAATTGTTGCGACCGCGTACGTCCCTCGCAAGGGACAAGAACGGGTGGCGTGCACCGGCATGATTGACGCGGAGGGTTTATTCGCTAAGCGCTCGGGCATGGAACGGTCCCCCCTCGCCCCAGCCCGGTTTCCCGATCTTCCCGCGATTGACGGTGTGACGCTGCGCATTGCGCGCGCGCGCTACAAGACGTGGGATCGCTGCGACATCACCTATGTCGAGCTTCCCGGCGGAACGGCGGTGGCAGGCGTCACGACACGAAACCTCTGCTGTTCCAGCGAGGTCGAACTGTGCCGGGCCGGGATAGCCGGAGGGCGCGGCCGGGCGCTGGTGGTGAACGCGGGCAACAGCAATGCCTTCACCGGCTATCGCGGGCGAGAGGCGGTCGAGCAGATCATGGAACAGGTCGCGGCCCATCTCGGCTGCGCGCCCCTGGAGGTATTCGTCAGTTCCACCGGGGTCATCGGCGTTCCCCTCCCCAAGGACAAGGCGCGCGCTGGCGTGGCCGCCGCTCTGGCTGCGGAGCCGTGCGGATGGCAGGCTGCGGCGGAGACGATCGGCACCACCGACACCTTTCCAAAGGGCGCGACGTCGAGTGCAATGATCGGCGGGACCAGGACTAGTCTTTCCGGCATAATCAAGGGTTCGGGCATGATTGCGCCTGATATGGCGACGATGCTCGGTTATGTCTTTACGGACGCGGCGGTAGAGCCTGCGCTGCTCCAGCAGATGCTGGAC
>DASULD010000060.1:0-13257 GCA_036278355.1 Sphingobium sp. | reverse complement strand
TGTATCGCGAGAGTTCGGCAACTGGCTGTTTTTGGGCGCGATCTACACTGACGCGCGACTGACGCCTGATACCGCCGAGGGGGATCGCTGCGGCTCCTGCACCGCCTGCCAGGACATCTGCCCCACGCAGGCTTTTCCCGCCCCCTACCGCCTAGACGCCCGGCGCTGCATCTCCTACCTCACGATCGAGCACAAGGGTCCGATCCCGGAGGACCTCCGCCCCGGCATCGGCAATCATGTTTATGGCTGTGACGACTGCCTGGCCGCCTGTCCGTGGAACAAGTTCGCCGCGGCCGCACAAGCCAATCGCGCCTTCCTTCCCCGCGCGGAACTGGCCGCGCCACGGCTCGCCGATCTCCTTGCCCTCGACGACGCCGGATTTCGTGAGATCTTCTCCGGCTCGCCGATCAAGCGCATCGGCCGTGACCGAATGGTCCGGAATGCGGCAATCGCGGCCGGAAACAGCGGCGATCCATGCCTGCTGCCTGCGCTGGCACCGCTGCTGGAGGATACAGATGATGTGGTGCGCGACGCCGCACGATGGGCGGTCGAGCGGCTGAAAGGCGCTATGTGATCCCGCAGCGGGCGGGGTCGATGTCGGCGCCATCGGGCCTGCGGGTGTCGATGTAGGTAACGACCGGCTCACGTCCGCGCGCCATGGTGTAGAGATAGGTGTCAAGGACGCAGCCCCCGGTCTCGAACTGCAACTTGCGCACCGTGCGGTCGCGAATGTCCAGGCGCGGTTCGCCGAATCGGGCGATCAGCCGCTTGGCATCGTAGCCGACCAGAGGCTGGGGCGGACCATAGCTTGCCGCGGGCGGTGGAGGCATTGACGGGCCGCTTCCGCCTCCCGTCGGCGCGACGCAGCCGGAAAGCACGGACAGGCCCAGCACGGCCGACAGCACAGCGCGATGTTCAACGATCATGGCGGGTAGCTAGTCGGCCTGGGCCGGGCGCGTCAATCGGGCCTGTGCCCTGTTGCGCCGTCCCCGACCGCAAGCTAGGGCGGGTTACCGCAATTACCCAGGAGCGCCGCCATTGACCCAGCCCGCCTATGACGTCGTCGCGATCGGCAATGCAATCGTTGACGTGATCGCCCGAACGGACGACGCCTTCCTGGCCGAACACGCGCTCACCAAGGGCGGCATGCAACTGATCGACGCGTCGACCGCCGACCTTCTCTATGGGCAGATGGAGACGGCGCTCGAGATGAGCGGAGGTTCGGCGGCGAACACGCTCGCCGGGCTTGCCGCGTTGGGCAAGACATGCGGGTTCATCGGCCAGGTGAGCAACGATCAGCTTGGCCAGATTTTTACACATGACATTCGGGCACTGGGCGTACGTTTCGACACGCCCCCCAACGACGGCGGCGATCCGACCGCCCGCTGCCTCGTGCTTGTGACACCCGATGCCCAGCGAACGATGGGCACTTTCCTCGGCGCGTCGCAGCATCTTCCCGCGCGCGCGCTGGATGACGATCTCATCCGCGCCGGTGGCATCCTCTACCTCGAAGGCTATCTCTGGGACCCGGAGGAGCCGCGCAAGGCGATGCGCGCCGCCATCGAGGTGGCACGCGCGGCGGGACGCAAGGTCGCGTTCACCCTTTCCGACGGCTTTGTGATAGAGCGCCACCGTGCCGACTTCATGGACCTGATCGACGGCGGGCTGATCGACATCCTCTTCTCCAACGAGGCCGAGATACAGGCTCTGGCCCAGCAGGCGAACTTCGAAAAGTCGGTTGCCGCCATTTCCGCCAAGGTCCCCCTTCTCATTTCGACGCGCAGCGAAAAGGGCGCGATCGCAATCGCGAACGGCACCCGGCATGAGGTCTATGCCGCCCCTGTCGTTGAGGTGATCGATACGACCGGCGCGGGGGACCTGTTCGCTGCGGGCTTCCTCGCCGCCTATGTCGAGGGCGCGGAGATCGAGCAGTGTTTGAAGCTCGGTGCGGTGGCGGCGGCCGAGGTGATTTCGCATTATGGCGCGCGGCCGGAAGCGGACCTGCGCGCGCTGCGCGCCGAGGCAGGGCTGTGAAGCTCCTTTCGTCCGGCCGCCACAGACTGTATTTCGGCGCACATGGCGGGTGACAGGAAGAAGAAGGCACCGGCACGGTCCGCACGCCGCTGGCTTCGCTGGCCGATGCGGATCGTTGGCGCCTTCCTGATCTATTCCTTCGCGAGCGTCATCATCTATCGCTTCGTTCCGCCGCCGGTGACGCTGACGATGCTGTTCGACGGGAACGGCATCACCAAGGACTGGATGAGCCTGTCCGACATGGATCGCGACATGGCGCGGGCCGCAATAGCGTCCGAAGACGGCAAGTTCTGTGCGCACCACGGATTCGACGCCGATGCGATCCGAAAGGCGATGGCGCATAACGAGCGTGGCGGCCGTATCCGGGGCGGCTCCACCATAAGCCAGCAGACCGCGAAGAATGTCTTTCTGTGGCAGGGTGGCGGCTTTCTCCGCAAGGGGCTGGAGGCATGGTTCACGCTGCTGATCGAGGCGCTCTGGGGCAAGCGGCGCATCATGGAAGTCTATCTGAACGTCGCGGAAACCGGCATCGGCACCTATGGCGCCAACGCCGGGGCCATGCGCTATTTCGGCCATGACGCGAGCGAACTGACACGCGCGGAGGCCGCCCGCATCGCGGCCGTGTTGCCCTTGCCGAAAAAACGCGCTGCGATTTCCCCCAGGGGCTTCACCCGCCGCTACGGCAACATTATCGCGCGGCGCATAGGTGTCGTACAGAATGAAGGGCTGGACGCCTGCGTCAGGTAAACCCGATGGACCCTCGCTTCGCTCATATCGATAGCTGGATATTCGACCTCGACAACACGCTGTATCCAGCCAGTGCCGATCTGTTCGCCCTGATCGACGTGCGCATGGGCGAGTATATCGCGGAGCTGCTGGGCTGCGAAACGGCCGAGGCCCGCCGGGTTCAGAAACGGTATTTTATGGAGCACGGCACCACGCTTGCCGGGCTCATGCGCGATCACGGCGTCGATCCGCACCATTTCCTCGATTATGTGCACGACATAGAGCTTGACCGCCTGGGGGAGGATGAACGCCTGGCCAGGCTGATCGAGGCACTGCCCGGACGCAAGCTCATCTTCACCAACGGGGACGTCCCCTATGCGCAGCGGGTGCTGCGGCGGCTTGGCCTCGAGCATTGTTTCGAGCAGATCCACGACATCCACGCCATCTCTTACAGACCCAAGCCGCAGATTCACGGCTATGAGCGATTGCGCGACGACTACGGGATCGATCTTGCACATGCCGCCTTCTTCGAGGATATGGCCCGCAACTTGAAGCCGGCCAAGGCGCTGGGCATGACGACGATCTGGCTCAATAACGGGTCCGAAGGCGGTCATGTCGATGCGCACCCCGACTTCATCGATTTCGAGATCGCGTATCTAACGCCGTTTCTCGCCGACATTCTGGGAGTAGCCTAGTGACCGACGCCACCGACCTGATCGCCACCATCGACGCCGCCTGGGAAGACCGTGCGAATGTTTCGCCCTCCACCATGGGCGAGGTGCGCACTGCCGTGAACCGTTCACTGGCAATGCTGGATTCGGGCCAGTTACGTGTCGCCGAACCCGATGGGGACGGCTGGCGCGTCAATCAGTGGGCCAAGAAGGCGGTGCTGCTGTCATTCCGCCTTAACGACAACGTCCTCATCACCGGTGGTCCGGGCGAGGCCCATTGGTGGGACAAGGTTCCCAGCAAGTTCGCCAACTGGGGCGAGGCGGAATTCCGCGCCGCAGGGTTCCGCGCGGTTCCCGGCAGCATCGTCCGTTCCGGCTCTCACGTTGCCCGCAACGTCGTGCTGATGCCCAGCTTCGTCAACATCGGCGCCTTCGTGGACGAGGGCACTATGGTCGACACGTGGGTGACGGTCGGCAGCTGTGCCCAGATCGGCAAGAACGTCCACCTGTCGGGCGGTGTCGGCATCGGAGGCGTGCTGGAACCGCTCCAGGCCGATCCTGTGATCATCGAGGACGATTGCTTCATCGGCGCGCGATCCGAGGTGGTTGAGGGCGTACGCATCGGGCGCGGATCGGTACTGTCGATGGGCGTTTTCATCACCAGCACGACGAAAATCGTCGATCGCAACACCGGCGAGGTTTTCACCGGAGAGGTCCCGCCTTACTCCGTGGTGGTGCCCGGAACGCTTCCCGGCAAGCCGCTGCCCGACGGCTCGGCAGGCCCGAACCTCGCGTGCGCGGTGATCGTGAAACGGGTGGACGCGCAGACCCGATCCAAGACCGCCATCAACGAGCTGTTGCGAGCGTGAGCCTGTGGCCGGCGCGACACAGAAACGTGACGATTCGTCACCCGACCGATTTCTGCTGGCATTTGAGAACTTTGGTCCTTGCGGTCGGGGCAGGGGCATGACATCCAAGACGATGGCGAATCCATCCTACCCCACTCGGATGGCGTCGCCAGGCCGCCAGGCGGCCTGCCTGGATCGGATGTGGTGAACCCCACAGCAGCCATGTCCGGTCCAGGCGAACCTTCCGCCCGACCATGATGACCTGACACAGATAACGCCTGAACCGTCTGCCAGAGCATTTCAGGGTAACGTGGAGACCGTTTTTCCGCGCGAAAATGCTCTATCAGATTGAATCTGACCATTTCCCGGGTCGTTAACCCTCACGGTCAGCTGACGAGGTTTTGATCCCTGCGGCGGCGATTCTTGGATTTACCCCGGCAAAGGCCTACATCTCCTACCATGCCTCCTGACTTCGCCGCCACGGAAAAGCCTACTCCGCCCCTGTGGGCCACCATGCGGCGGTTCCTGATCTATCTCTGGCCGGCCGACGCCCCCGACCTTCGCGCGCGCGTGGTCCTCGCGATGGCGCTGGTGGTCCTGGCCAGGGGTATCACCCTGGTCATGCCCTTCGCCTACAAGGGCGCCATCGACCATATGAGCGCGGGAATGGAGGCCGCCGCAAGCCTCGCGATCGCGCTGGTTGTCGCCTATGCGGGCGCCCGTTTCGGCGGCGTTCTGTTCGACAATCTCCGCAACATCGTGTTCGAGCGTGTCGGACAGGAAGCAACCCGGCGCCTCGCCGAGCACGTCTTCATCCACCTCCACCGGCTGTCGCTGCGCTTCCACCTCAATCGAAAGACCGGCGCCGTCACCAAGGTGATCGAGCGGGGCACCAAGAGCATCGACACGATGCTCTACTTCATGCTGTTCAACATTGCGCCCACGGCCATCGAACTGGTCGCCGTTTGCGTCATATTCTACCTGAAGTTCGGGCCGGGCCTCGTCGCGGCGACGCTCGTGATGGTGGCGCTTTACATCTGGTTCACTCGTACCGTCACCGAATGGCGCAACCAGTTGCGCCGGGACATGGTGGATCTGGACACCGAGGCGGTGGCCCATGCGGTCGACAGCCTGCTCAACTTTGAGACGGTCAAATATTTCGGTGCGGAGGACCGGGAGGCGCGACGCTACGGCCGCGCGATCCGCAGCTACGCCCGGGCGGCCGTCCGTTCCGAAAACAGCCTCGCCGCGCTCAACATCGGCCAGTCACTCGTCACCAACCTGATGATGGCGGGCGCGATGGGCTATACCGTCTGGGGTTGGAGCGCGGGCCGCTTCACCCCCGGCGACGTGGTGCTGGTCAATACGCTGCTCGCGCAGCTCTTCAGGCCGCTCGACATGCTCGGCATGGTCTATCGCACCATCCGCCAGGGCCTGATTGACATGGAGGCGATGTTCGGCCTGATCGACACGAGGGCCGAGATCGTGGACGGACCCGACGCGACGCCGCTGCAAATCTCCGCAGGCGAAGTACGGTTTGAGGATGTCCATTTCGGCTATGACCCCGACCGGGAGATCGTACACGGCCTCAGCTTCACCATTCCCGCCGGACAGACGCTGGCGATCGTCGGGCCTACCGGTGCGGGCAAGTCCACGATCGCCCGCCTTCTCTTCCGCTTCTACGACGTGCAGGGCGGACGCATCACCATCGACGGGCAGGATATCGCGACCGTCACGCAGGATTCGCTGCGGGCCGCCATCGGTATCGTGCCGCAGGACATGGTGCTGTTCAACGAGACGATCGGATACAACATCGCTTACGGCCGGGAGGGTTCGACGCAGGCGGAGATCGAAGCGGCGGCGCGCGGTGCGGCAATCCACGATTTCATCGCATCGTTGCCGAAGGGTTATGACACGCGCGTGGGTGAGCGGGGCCTGAAACTTTCCGGAGGCGAGAAGCAACGGGTGGCGATTGCCCGCACGCTCCTCAAGGACCCGCCCATACTCGTGCTCGACGAGGCGACCAGCGCGCTCGACAGCCGCACGGAGGCGTCGATCCAGCAGGTGCTGCGAGAGATGGCGCGACGGCGCACCACGATAATCGTCGCTCACAGGCTGTCGACGGTCGTCGATGCCGACGAGATCGTCGTGCTGGAGGCTGGGCGCATAGCCGAGCGCGGCACCCACGCGGCGCTGCTGGCCCGTGACGGTCTTTACGCGCAAATGTGGGCGCGCCAGGCGGTGGAGCGCGACACCGACGGCATAGCGGAGCCCGTTGACGCTTGAACCTCGCCCACATTGGCCTATGAGTCCGGCACGCTGCTGACTGGAGGGTCTTATGTTCCGCCAACTTACGAATCGCGTCCTCGTATCGCCGCAGATCTCGGTGGAGGACATCGCGCGGGCGAAGGAGACGGGCGTGACCTTCGTGCTCAACAACCGGCCCGAGGGTGAGGCGCCGGACCAGCCCGCGGGAGCGGAGATCGAAGCGGCGGCGCGAGCGGCCGGTCTGGGTTACGCCGCCGTGCCGGTAGGCCACGGAGGCTTCGCGCCCTGGCAGCTCGACGGCATGGACGACGCGTTGGCGCAAGCGGGCGAAGGCAAGCTGCTCGCTTATTGCCGGTCCGGTACACGCTCGACGCTGCTCTGGGCGCTGTCGCGCGCGCGCGCCGGGGACGACGCCGATGGGCTGGCCCGGACGGCTGCCGCGGCGGGGTATGATCTCGCGCCGATCCGTCAGATCATGGATTCGCTCGCCGCCAGGGGGTGATTTCGGGGCCGGTGGAATCACCTGCCGGCACGGAAAGAACGCAGTTCGGCGCAGCCACATCACGGGCAACAAACAGAATCCGGACTTAATCGGAACCGGAACGAATCCGGCGCCCGCCAAATCAATTCCGACACAAAAAGTGGGGCCGGTACATTGCTGTACCGGCCCAGTCATGTTCGCAGGAGGAACATCGGTGGCGGGCGGCCATCGGGCCGCCCTGCCGAAGATCAGTAGTTGTAGGCGCGTTCGCCGTGGCTGGTGAGATCCAGACCCTGGACTTCTTCCTCGGCAGACGGGCGGAGACCGATCGTCTTGTCGATGATGAAGTAGAGGATCGCCGAGCCCACACCCGACCAGACCAGCGTGAGCAGCACAGCCTTTACCTGGGTAACAAGCTGGGCACCCATGTCATAGGTGCCGGCAACGGCCGGGAACACGGTGTAGTCGAAGAAGCCCTGACCGCCGAGCGCCGGATCGGCCACGACGGCCGTTCCGATGGCGCCGACGATGCCGCCGATGCAGTGCACGCCGAACACGTCGAGGCTGTCGTCATAGCCGAACTTCTTCTTCACGAACGCGACGAAGAGGTAGCAGACCGGCGACACCACGAACCCGAGCACGATCGACGTCATCGGCGCGGCGTAGCCGGAGGCCGGGGTGATCGCCACCAGGCCCGCAACCGCGCCGGTGACGGCACCCAGCAGGGAGGGCTTGCCGTGGTGGAACTGTTCGATCAGCGCCCAGCTCACCGCCGCCGCCGCCGTGGCAACGAAGGTGTTGATGAAGGCAACCGCGGTGACGCCATTGGCCTCCAGGTTGGAACCGGCGTTGAAACCGAACCAGCCGACCCACAGCAGCGAAGCACCGATCATGGTCATGGTGAGCGAGTGCGGCGGCATGGGCTCCCGGGGATAGCCGATACGCTTGCCGATCATCATCGCGCCCACAAGGCCCGCGATACCCGCATTGATGTGAACGACCGTTCCGCCCGCGAAGTCAAGCGCGCCCCAGCCCCACAGCAGGCCATAGTCGGTCGGTGCATCGGCCAGGAAGTCTGGGCCTGCCCAGTACCACACCATATGGGCGATCGGGAAATAGACGACGGTCAGCCATGCGATGACGAAGATCATCAGCGAGCTGAACTTGATCCGTTCCGCGAAGGCGCCAACGATCAGCGCCGGCGTGATGCAGGCGAAGGTCATCTGGAACACCACGAACACCAGTTCGGGCAGATAGACGTTGTTGCTGAAGGTCGCGGCGTAGGTGCCGCTGGAAACGCCCGCCAGGAACGCCTTGGACAGGCCACCGATGAAGGGGCTGCCACTGGTGAAGGCAAGGCTGTAGCCCCACGCGCACCAAACGATCGCGGCAATCGATACGATCATGAACACCTGCATCAGCACGCTGAGCATGTTCTTGGTCCGCACCAGCCCGCCGTAAAACAGTGCCAGCGCGGGCACCGACATCATCAGGACGAGCGCGGAGGCAACCAGCATCCACGCTGTATCGCCCTTGTCGACCATCGTGGCCATCTGTTCGACGGAAGGCGCCTTGATGGGGCCGGCCGCTTCCTGCGCCCAAACGGGCGCGGCGGCCAATGCGGCGCCTATCGCGCCCATCGAGCCGCAAAGTCTCTTGGAAATCGTCATTATTTCCCCCTTCATCACAGCGCCGTGTCGCCGGTTTCGCCGGTGCGGATGCGCACCGCCTGACCGACATCCAGGACGAAGATCTTGCCGTCGCCGATGGCGCCGCTGTTTGCGGCCTGCTGCACCGCCTCGACCACGCGCGAGGCGAGGGCGTCGTCACAGACCACCTCAATCTTGATCTTGGGCACCATGTTGGTGCTGTATTCGGCCCCCCGATAAATCTCGGTCTGACCCTTTTGACGTCCGAAGCCCTTGACTTCGCTGACCGTCATGCCGGCGACGCCCAGCGAGGACAGCGCCTCGCGAACATCGTCGAGCTTGAACGGCTTTATGATTGCCATGACAAGTTTCATGCTACCCCCTTGACTGGTGTGCGGAGGCATAGAAGCAAAAGCCGTGCCAAATTGCTAACGACGGGTTAACGCGGTTATCGAGTACGCCGAATGGACATCCGCGCCCGCTTTTTGAGCAACAGGCCAATCCTGCTCAACTTTTAGGCAGCTATATATGACGCAGCGTGATTGCGCCGCCCTTCACTCCGCCGCGTCATTGCGCAGCGCGGCCTGCACGTTCGCCGCGCGGGAATCGAGCATCTGCGCCGCCTCGTTGAGCGCATCGGCCTCTCCCTTTGTCACGCCGCCGACGCCCTCGTCCTGATCGGACCTGCCGCATCCGTGCAAGGCCGTCGCGATCAGCAGCAACGCCGCCATCGGTTTCGCGCCATTGCGCATTGGCACCCTCCTTCCGCGGCAAGGAAAAGGGGTGCAACCACAGGCCGCACCCCCCGACATTTCAAAACCGTCAAACCTGTTGTAGCGAAAATTACATCGCGTTCGTGGCGTTGTCGACCACGTTGCCGCCGGCATTCATCACGTTCTCGCCGGCGTTCATGGCCGCGTTCATCGTGTTCTCGGCGGCATTCATTGCGTTTTCCGAGGCGTTGGCCAAGTTCATGTCGTTGCCTTCATCCTTGGCGGAGCAGGCGGCGAGGCCAAGCGACGCGGCGAAAACCAGCGAAAGTGCAAAAGTCCTGGACATGGGCAAATCCCTTCTCTGAGATACAACCGGCGCAGGCTTCTCTCGGAGAAAAGCTCGCCCCCCTTCGAGCCTGCGGGCCGATTTCTAATGCGTCGGACTCGCGAACGCAAGCCGCGGCATGGCGCGGGCTTTTTGATCCGGCATGTGGAACGGCTGCGTTCTGCGAAAAATCGCGCCGCCAGAGAAGGTTGACCTATATAAAGATTTCTTTATATACCATTGCCGTGACCGAGCTTCTCGACATATTCCGGGCAATGGCGGACCCGACAAGGATGCGGATCGTGCACCTTCTGGGCGCGATGGAGCTTTCCGTCGGCGAATTGGCGCAAGCCGTCGGGCAAAGCCAGCCCCGCGTGTCGCGTCATGTCAGGATTCTCGCGGAATCCGGGCTGGTGGACCGCCGCAAGGAAGGGAACTGGGTGTTTCTGAGGCTGGGAACATCGCCCGCCTGCCGCCGGCTGATCGGGATGTTCGAGGATATTCCGGATCTTGAGAGCGAGGGACTATGGCTGAAGGCCGACCTCGCGCGCCTCGCCGCCATACGCGCCGACCGGCTGCGGGCAGCCGACGACTGGTTCGGCCGTCATGCCGGGGAATGGGATGCGATCCGCTCCCTCCACGTTCCCGAAGCACAGGTCGAGGAAGCGATGGCGCGGGCGCTGGGGGAAGAGCCGGTCGGGCATCTGCTCGACCTCGGCACGGGCACCGGCCGGATGATCGAGCTGTTCGGCCCGAACGCGCGGCGGATAAGCGCAATCGACCGCAGCCCGGAGATGCTGCGCCTGGCGCGAGCCAAGCTGCCGCAGGACGGCGTCGGCAAGTTCGATCTCATCCTTGGCGATTTCTGCGATCTGCCGCTGGAGGACGCGAGCGTTGATCTCGTCACCGCGCACCAGATCCTGCACTACAGCCCGACGCCGCAGACCGCGATAGCAGAGGCCGCGCGCGTACTGTCCGATGGCGGACGGATGCTGATAGTCGACTTCGCGCCGCACGACCGCGAGGACTTGCGCGCGCGCGATCAGCATGAGCGGCTCGGATTTTCCGACGAACAGGTCGGAGACTGGTTCGCCAGCGCCGGTGTCGAGGTCGAACGGGCAGATACGCTCGCAGGGGGCGAATTGACGGTAAAACTCTGGCTGGGTCGGCGCAAAAGCGCCAATGTCCGGCCGATCAGGGAACGGAAGGCACAATGAACGCGACCCAAACACTCGCCGAGGCGCGACGGATACTCGACACGCCGCTCTATGCCGACCTGGGCGGAGACGCCGAGGTGAGCTTCGAATTTTTCCCGCCCAAGACGGAGAAGATGGAGCAAACGCTGTGGGAGAGCATTGCGGCGCTCGCTCCGCTCGAACCCCGGTTTGTGTCGGTCACTTATGGTGCGGGCGGCACCACCCGGGAACGGACACACGGCACCGTCGCGCGGATCGCCACGGAAACCGCCATTCCCGCCGCAGCCCACCTCACCTGCGTCGCCGCAACCAGAGACGAGGTCGCGGAAATCGCCCACGCCTATTGGCAGGCTGGCGTGCGCCACATTGTCGCCCTGCGCGGCGATCCGCCGGAGCTGGGCGCGAAGTTCGCCCCGCACCCGGATGGCTACAGCAGCGCGGCGGAACTGGTCGGCGGGCTCAAGGCGCTGCACGACTTCGAGATTTCCGTCGCGGCCTACCCCGAGGTTCATCCCGACGCCCATTGCGCGCAGAGCGACCTCGACAATCTGAAGCGCAAGCTGGACGCGGGCGCGACCCGTGCGATCACGCAATTCTTCTTCTCGCCTGAAGCGTATTTCCGTTTCGTCGATCAGGCGCGCGGCGCCGGTATCGACGCGGAAATCGTGCCGGGGATCATGCCGGTCACCAATTTCGCGGGCGTCCAGCGCATGGCGGCGATGTGCAATACGCAGGTCCCCAGCTGGATGGCACGGCTGTTCGAAGGGCTGGACAACCACCCCGGCGCGCGTCACCTGATCGCCGCGACGATTGCCGCCGAACTGTGCCGCAAGCTTTATGCCGGCGGGGTGCGAAGCTTCCATTTCTATACGCTCAACCGCGCGGAACTGAGCTATGCGATCTGTCACCTGCTGGGGCTGCGGCCCAAATAGGGATAGCCAGGGTCCACACAATTAGCGTTTTGGTCATACTGAACGTGTTTTCGCGTATCCATGGACACTGAAACACCTTCAGCATGACCGCCAATACAGGGTATCGAATGATGCAAACGGCCGAGGAACGGTTCCGCCAGAGGGCTGCCGAAAAAATTCTGATTTTCGACGGCGGATACGGCACGTCGATTCAGCAATACCGGTTGTCGGAGGCGGACTATCGCGGCGACCTCCCGCTGGACAAGGACCAGAAGGGCAACAACGATCTGCTCTGCCTTACACGGCCCGACGTGGTGAGGGCGATCCACTCCGCCTATCTCGACGCGGGCGCGGACATGATCGAGACCAACACATTCAGCAGCACGCAGATCGCGCTTTCCGATTATGGCTGCGAGCATCTCGTGCGCGAACTCAACATCGCCGCCGCGCGGCTCGCCCGCGCATGCTGTGACGAGGCCGAGGCGAAGACCGGCGTGCGCCGCTTTGTCGCCGGGTCCATCGGACCGACCAACAAGACCTTGTCTATCAGCCCGAAGGTCAACGACCCGGCCTTTCGCGAAGTCGATTTCGACACGTTGAAGGGTCAGTATCGCGAGCAGTGCGAGGCGCTGATCGAGGGTGGCGTCGATTTCCTGCTCGTTGAAACCTGCTTCGACACCTTGAACGCCAAGGCGGCGGGAATGGCCGCGCGGGAGGCCGAGGCTGCCGCCGGACGCCCGGTGCCCCTGATGATGAGCTTCACCATCACCGACATGTCGGGCCGCAACCTGTCGGGACACACCATCGCCGCCTTCTGGTATTCGTTGCGCCACCTGAAGCCGCTGACCATCGGCGTCAACTGCGCGTTCGGGGCCGACAGGCTGCGCCCCTATCTCGCCGAACTTTCGAAGATCGCCGACACGCTGATCCTGGCTTATCCCAATGCGGGCCTGCCCAACGAACTGGGCCAGTATGATGAGCTGCCCGAACGAACGGCGGCGCTGATTCGCGAATGGATCGACGAGGGGCTGGTCAACATGGTCGGCGGCTGCTGCGGCACCACCCCGGCGCATATCGCGGCGGTGGCGAAGGCGATGGAGGGTGCGCCTCCGCGCGCTGTCCCTGCCCTGCCCGTCGTCACCCGCCTCGCGGGCCTCGAACCCATGCATATCGCGGGATAGGCTTTCGAAGCCCCGCCTTTCTTGAAAAACAGGACCCTGATCTGAGGGCGAACGGAACTAGAAAAATGACCACCCAATCCCCCAATGCTGCGGGCGCCAGCTTCGTCAATGTGGGCGAGCGCACGAACGTCACCGGCTCGGCCAAGTTCAAGAAACTCATCATGGCGGGCGACTATGCCGCGGCTGTCGAGATCGCGCGTGATCAAGTGGAGAACGGCGCGCAGATCGTCGACGTCAACATGGACGAGGGTCTG
>DASULD010000059.1:0-3540 GCA_036278355.1 Sphingobium sp. | reverse complement strand
GACCTGACGCCGGTGTATTTCGGCTCGGCGCTCAAGCTCTTCGGCGTTGCAGAGCTGCTCGATGCGCTTGCCCGTTTCGCTCCACCTCCACGTGAGCAGCCCGCCGAGCCCGCGCCAATCTCGCCCGACAGGGACGACGTTACCGGCTTCATCTTCAAGGTGCAGGCGAACATGGATCCGCAACATCGCGACCGTATCGCCTTCATGCGCTTGTGTTCGGGACGCTTCCGCCGCGGCATGAAGCTGGTGCCGTCAGGCAGCGGCAAGCCGCTGGCGGTGCATTCCCCTATCCTGTTCTTCGCGCAGGACCGCGAGGTCGCGGATGAGGCTTACCCCGGCGACATCATCGGCATACCCAATCACGGCACGTTGCGTGTGGGCGACACGCTCAGCGAGAAAGCCGACGTACGCATCACGGGTCTGCCCAATTTTGCCCCGGAGATATTGCGCCGCGTGGCGCTCAGGGATCCCACCAAAACAAAGCAGCTTCGCAAGGCGCTCGACGATCTTTCCGAGGAAGGCGTGATCCAGGTCTTCTATCCCGAAATCGGCAGCCAGTGGATCGTTGGCGTCGTCGGGCAGCTCCAACTCGACGTGCTGATATCCCGGCTGGAGGCGGAGTATAAGGTCGCGGCCGTGCTGGAGCCTTCGCCATTTGACACGGCGCGCTGGATTTCAGGGAGCGACGCGGCGCTCAAATCCTTCACGGAGTTCAATCGTCCGCACCTCGCCAGGGATCGCGACGGCAACGCTGTCTATCTTGCGAAAAGTGCGTGGGACGTTGGTTATCAGCAGGAACGCAATCCAGACGTGGCGTTCAGCGCGACCAGGGAACGGTAACCCCGCGCCGGCTCATCGGTGGCGACGGGACCGAAGACCGCCCGGCCATGCGACGCGCGCCAGCGTAAAGATCGCAATAGCGAACCATATGATGTTGAGCACGGTCGACGGGATCGCGCCGTGCCAGGCGGTGTTCAGGATGAAGCCCAGCGATCCGAAGAGATTCAGCACCTGATAGGGGACCGAGCCGCCTTCCAGGCGCCCCGACGATACCAGCAAATAGGCGATCAGAATCAGGACCGCGCCAACCCATCCGGCGACTTCGACGGCAATTTCCATTGCTGCTGCCCCTCAAATGAAAATGGCGGACGGCGCCGGTGCCTTCCGCCATTTCCGATATGTGTCGTGGACGGAGGATCAGGCCGCCAGTTTCCTCAGAACATAGGGCAGGATACCGCCATGCAGGAAATACTCCAGTTCATTGGCCGTGTCGATGCGGCACAGCGCCTGGAACTCCAAGGTTGAACCGTCGGCGCGCGTGACCTTTACCGTGACGTCCTGACGTGGCTTCAGCCCTGCGACATTCCCGATCGTGAAGGACTCATCGCCCTTCAGTCCCAGCGTGTGCTCACCCTCGCCATCCTTGAACTGCAGCGGGAGCACGCCCATGCCGACCAGGTTGGAACGGTGGATACGCTCGAAACTCTCGGCGATCACCGCGCGTACGCCGAGCAGGTTCGTGCCCTTGGCCGCCCAGTCGCGTGAGGAACCTGTGCCATATTCCTTGCCCGCGATGACGACGAGCGGCGTGCCGTCCGCTTTATAGCGCATCGCCGCGTCGTAGATCGGCATCTGCTCACCCTTGTAAAGGGTAACGCCGCCTTCGACGCCGTTCAGCATCAGATTCTTGATACGGATGTTTGCGAAAGTTCCCCGCATCATCACTTCATGATGGCCGCGCCGAGCCCCATAGCTGTTGAAGTCGGCGATCGCGACCTGATGCTCCTGCAGGAAAACGCCGGCAGGTGAGCTTGCCTTGATCGATCCGGCAGGGCTGATGTGGTCGGTGGTGATCGAATCCCCGAAAATGGCCAGCAGCCGGGCCTCAACCACGTCCGCGACCGGCGCGGGGGTCATGCCCATGCCGTCGAAGTAAGGCGGATTGGCGATATAGGTGCTTCCCGCGCCCCAGGTGTAGGTGTCGCTACCGGTGACGTCGATCGCCTGCCAGCGCGCATCGCCCCTGTAGACCGACGCATAGCGGGTTTCAAACATCTCGCGGTTGATCGCACCGTCCATGACGGTGCGGACCTCGTCCGTCGTCGGCCAGATATCCTTGAGGAAGACATCCTCGCCGTCCTTGCCCTTGCCGATGGGCGTGGTGACGAAATCTTCCGTCACCGTGCCCTTCAGCGCGTAGGCGACCACGAGCGGCGGGCTGGCGAGGAAATTGGCCCGCACATCGGGGCTTACGCGGCCCTCGAAATTGCGATTGCCCGACAGAACCGACGCAGCAACGATGTTGTTGCCGTTGATCGCCTTGCTGATCGGCTCGGCAAGGGGGCCGGAATTGCCGATGCAGGTCGTGCAGCCATAGCCGACCAGATTGAATCCGATCTTGTCCAAATGCTCCTGCAGCCCCGCCTTCACGAGATAGTCGGTCACAACCTGGCTGCCGGGCGCAAGCGAGGTCTTGACCCAGGGCTTGGGGCTCAGGCCTTTCTCGGCGGCTTTCTTTGCGACCAGGCCAGCCGCGACCAGCACGCTGGGGTTGGAGGTGTTGGTGCAGCTCGTGATTGCGGCGATCACGACATCGCCATCGCCAATATCGTGATCCCGGCCCTCGACCGGCACCCGCGCCGCAGCCTTGTCGTAGACCTTGATCAGGTCCGCGTTGAAGACATCGTCGACATTGTCGAGCGAGACCTTGTCCTGTGGGCGCTTGGGTCCCGCCAGCGACGGCACTACGGTGCCCATGTCTAGTTCAAGCGTGTCAGTGAACACCGGATCGGCCCCTCCGGCGTTGAGCCAGAAGCCCTGTTCTTTCGCATAGGCCTCGACCAGCGCGATATTCTCTTCGCTGCGGCCGGTGAGACGCAGATAGTCAAGGGTCTTCCCGTCGATCGGGAAGAATCCGCAGGTCGCGCCATATTCCGGCGCCATATTGGCGATCGTGGCACGATCGGCAAGGCTGAGTACGGAAACGCCCGGGCCGTAGAACTCCACGAACCGGCCGACCACGCCCCTGGCGCGCAGCATTTGCGTGACCGTGAGCACGAGGTCGGTTGCGGTGATGCCCTCGTTGAGAGAGCCCGTCAGCTTGAAGCCGACGACCTCGGGAATGAGCATCGATACCGGCTGTCCGAGCATCGCGGCCTCGGCCTCGATGCCGCCCACGCCCCAGCCGAGCACGCCCAGGCCGTTGATCATCGTCGTGTGGGAGTCGGTCCCCACCAGGGTGTCCGGGTAGGCGTAGAGCTCGCCTTCGAGGTCGCCATCCATCACGACCCGGGCCAGGTACTCCAAATTGACCTGGTGGACGATGCCCGTATCCGGAGGCACGACCTTGAAGTTGTCGAACGCGGTCTGGCCCCAGCGCAGGAAGGCGTAGCGCTCGCGGTTGCGCTCGAACTCCCGCTCCGCGTTGATCAGGAAGGCCGCGGCGCTGCCGTACTCGTCCACCTGGACCGAGTGGTCGATGACCAGCTCGACCGGCTGGAGCGGGTTGATCTTCCTGGGATCCCCTCCCATGGCCGCCAT
>DASULD010000058.1:0-26177 GCA_036278355.1 Sphingobium sp. | reverse complement strand
CGAGCTCGCTTACGATCCCTGTGCGAAAGCCAGTGAGCAGGCGACGCTGTTCATCACAACCGTGCCGCGCGACGCCGAAGCCCTGCCCCCCGCCATCCGGCTCGATCGGGTGCCGGGCTGCGCACCGGACCGGGACCGGATGCTGTCGGAACTCAACACCCTTATCAACCTGGTCGAAGCGCATGGCGGCAAACCCGCGATCCTTCACGTCTCGGAAGATTTCGAGGCCGCCTATGATATTGGCGGCCAGCTAAACCGATCCGTCTGGCTCGAAAGCGCCTATTTCGAACCGGGCTATGCAGATCATGACTGGGTGATGTGGACGGCGTCCCGCTCACGCCGCATACAGGGCCTTTCCGGGCCCGTAGAATGGCTGGTGGTTGCGCCATGACTGCAACGGGTTTCGATAACGAACTGATGGCGGCGGCTCGCGCGGCGATGGCGAACGCCCACGCGCCCTATAGCGGATTTGCGGTGGGCGCCGCCCTGCGCCTGACAGACAACGCAATCATTACCGGCGCGAATTTCGAGAACGCCAGCCTCGGCCTTTCGCTCTGTGCCGAAACTGTCGCCATCGCATCGGCCAGCGCCGCCGGGCGGCTTCATGACGTCATGGCGATCGCCCTCGCTGGTGCGTCGCGCAAGGATATCCCGTCCGCATCCTGTGTTCCACTCACGCCCTGCGGACGCTGCCGCCAGATTCTCGCCGAGGCGGCCTCGCTTGCCGGGCGGGACATTCAGGTTTACTGCGCCGATGCCGAGGGGCTAAATCGCGCGACGTACACCGCGTCCGAACTGTTGCCCCACGCCTTTTCCGCCGCCGCGTTCGCGCGTGGCCCGAACATGTGAGAGAGAACGAAGCCGATGTCGATCCTTTCCGATCGCTGGATCCGCGAGCACGCGTTGAAGAACGGCATGATCGAACCTTTTGTCGATGGCCAGCAGCGGGGAGGCTGCATCAGCTACGGCCTGTCCTCCTACGGTTACGACGCCCGCGTCGCCGACGAATTCAAGATTTTCACGAATGTCGACAATGCGATCGTAGACCCCAAGGACTTTTCCTCCAACAGCTTCGTGGACCGCAAGACCGATGTCTGCATCATCCCTCCCAACAGCTTCGCGCTTGCAAGGACGGTGGAGTATTTCCGCGTGCCAGCCGATGTGCTGGTGATCTGTCTTGGCAAGTCGACCTATGCTCGCTGCGGCATCATCGTCAACGTGACGCCGCTCGAGCCCGGCTGGGAAGGTCATGTGACCCTGGAATTTTCGAATACGACGCCTTTGCCCGCGAAGATCTATGCCAACGAGGGCGCATGTCAGTTCCTGTTCCTGCAAGGCAATGAACAGTGCGAGACCACATATGCCGACCGCGCGGGCAAGTATATGGGCCAGCGCGGCGTGACCCTGCCCAAGCTTTGAAATGACAAAAAAAGGGGCGCCGCAACGGACGCCCCTTCATAAATTCATGATACCGGGCCGACTTACTTCTTGAGCGTAAGGCCGCCAAAGCGCTTGTTGAAGCGGGCCACCTGACCGCCCTGATCGAGGTTGCGCTGACCGCCGACCCAGGCCGGGTGGGACTTCGGATCGATATCCAGCGCCAGCGTGTCGCCTTCCTTGCCCCAGGTCGAGCGTGTGCGAAAGGTGGTGCCATCGGTCATCTGCACCGTGATGAAATGATAATCGGGGTGGATATCCTGCTTCATGTCATGCTCCGTGGTGGCCGGTTCCGACCGGCCTCAAGAATGAGCGCAAATTCTGCGAAGCGCCGCCGTTAGCGGCTTTGCGCAATAATGGCAAGGGCCGGGTATTGGATCAGTCCTTTGGCGGATCAGCGATCATCGCGACGCACTGCGCCTCGGCCGCCAACTTGCCCTCGACCAACGCCTTGCCCGAAAACTTGCAGATTGCCCCGCGCACCTGGGTGAATTCGACGTGGAAATCGACGAGGCACCCCGGTTCGATGGGGGAACGGAACTTCGCGCCATCTATACCCATGAAATAGACGAGCTTGCCCGTTCCTGACAGCCCGAGCGATTCGACCGCCAAAATGCCGGCGGCCTGAGCGATCGCCTCAACGATCAACACCCCCGGCATGATGGGACGGCTCGGAAAATGCCCCTGAAAATACGGTTCGTTCACCGATACGGCCTTCACGGCGTGGATCGATGTGCTCGGCACCAGCGATACCACCCGGTCGATCAGCAACATCGGATAGCGGTGCGGCAGCGCCGCCATGACGGCGCGGATATCCATCGGACCCCGCGCCGCCGTATCATTTCCCTGTTCGCTCATCCCGCTGTCTCAGCGTCCCGCCGGCTGCTGTCCGGGCGCGGCAGGCTGCTGCTGTTGCCGCTGCTGACCGGGCTGCCAGCCCTGCGGCGGCACAATGCTCACGCTGGGCACGAGCGCATTGAGCTCCGCCGTCACCATGGCTGTTATGTCCACGCCGGGCTGATAGGAGATCGTGCCTTCCGGCGACAGCACCAGATCGACCTTCGCCTTGGTCATTGCGCTTTTAAGTGCGTCGTTGAGTTTGGCGGTAATCTGCTCTTCCACATAGGCGCGGGCGATGGCGATCGGCTGGCCGATACGCTGCAGTTCGGCCTGCGCCTCCTGCTGACGCTTCTGGAAGGCCTCGTACTGGGTTTGCAGCGCCGGGGTCGGCTTGCCACTGGCCGCCTTGGCTGCTGCCTGGAGCGCGTCGCCCTTCTGCTTCAGCTCGGTTTCGAGCGCGGTCTTACGCGTGTTGAGACTGTCGATGCTGGCCTTGTACGTCGTCTGCATCTGCGAAGTTGCGGTGGTCGCGGCCGTCGTGCGATTCACCGCCTCGCTAAGGTCGACGACCGCGATGCCCAGCTTCGACTGGGCGGCCGCGGGCACCGGCATCACTGCAAGCGACGTCAACGGAAGAGCCGCAATCGCTGCGGCTTTGAAAAGAGTTTTCATCAGAATTGGGTCCCTATATTGAAGGTGATGAGTTTGGTGTCGTCCCCTGTTTCCTTGAGCAGCGCCTTGGCGATGTCGATCCTGAACGGACCAAAGGGTGAATTCCAGTTGACGCCGAAACCGACCGACAGGCGCGGTTTCAAGGTGTCGCCAAGGAATTCTTCTTCAAATGGTCCGATAATCAGACTGTGGCTTGGTGAGGTGCTGGTCCCGGTATTGGGACACACACCATCCGCAGTTGCCTGCGTCCTGTTGCCGGTGGCGAGTTCCTGACACAGGCCGGGGAAATGGCCGATGACGGTAGGCTTTTTGATTTTACCGACAGCTCCCGCATCCACGAATACCGACGGCCGCAGGCCCATTTCACGCGCGCCGCTGCCAAGGGGTATCTCGATTTCGGCGTGGGCAAGATAGTAAAGCCTGCCGCCCAGGGCGTCATCGGTCTTATGCCCGCCGGCCCGGACAAAGGTTCCCGAACCATTGTCGACCAGATAGTGCCGGACGACCCTGGGGCCGACACCACGAATGTCGAAGCCCCGCAATTGCGGTTCGCCCAAGAAAAAGCGATCGGTCAGGCGGACCTTTTCCTCGATCAGATTGCCGGCCTCGTCGAGACGACGTTTTTCCAGACTGTGAATATACCCGGCTTCGCCCGTCAGGCTGAGAATGAATCCGCTGCCTAGCGAGAACCACTGACCGGCATTGAACCGCGTACGGACATATTTGACGCTGCCGCCCAGGCCAGCCAGATCCTGGCTGACGACGAAATTACGGCCGCGCGTCGGACGGATACGATTGTCACGATTGTCGTAGATGAAAGAATAGCCGAGCGACGATGTCGTGCGCTTGCCAATTGCTTCGCACAGGTAACGACCGGCAAGCAGCGTATCGCACCGAGAGGCGAGCGGCCCCGTACCGTCAGGATCGCTGTAGTAAAGTCCCCGATCCAGCGATACGTCATCATAATTGAGGCTATAACGCAACGCGAGCGAGGTGTACTCGGTCAGTGGGACACCGGCACGGATCTGGAATCCGGTCGTCGTCTGCTCGTAAGTTGTGTCCCGGTCGTTGTTATTCAGATAACGGAAGCTGTTGAGATCGCGCCGATAGATGTCGCCGCCCAGCGCGATGTTCTTGTCGAACAGGTAAGGTTCGGTAAAGCCAAGCTCCACCGACTTCGAATAGTTCGACCAGTTTACGCTGGTACGCAGTTCCTGCCCCTTGCCGCGGAAGTTCCGCTGCGTGACCGAAGCCGAGAAGATGAACCGCTCCAGGCTTGAAAAGCCTGCGGACAGCGACAGCTCACCAGTTGATTTCTCCTCGACATTGGTTTCGAGGATGATGCGGTCGGGCGTGGACCCGGGCTTTTGCTCGACGTCCAGATTCTCCTGAAAGAAGCCGAGTGAATTGATGCGGTCCTTTGAGCGCTTGACCTGAAAGCTGTTGAACGCATCTCCTTCGCGGAGGCGGAATTCGCGGCGGATGACCTTGTCCTGGGTCAGCGTATTGCCGTTGATATCGATCCGTTCAACGTAGACGCGGGGCGCGTTCTCGATCTGGAACGTGATGCCCATTGTCCGGGCATCCTTGTTGCGGTTGAACTGCGGGGCCACGTTCGCGAAGGCGTAGCCGAACAGGCCCGCCGTCTCGCCGAGCTGGTCGACCGTGTCCTCGACCTTCTTGGCATTGTACCACTGGCCTTTCGCCATCGGCAGCATCTGCGTCAGCCGGTCACCGGAGAGCTCGCGAATGTCGCTCTGAACCTTTACGTCGCCGAACCTGTAGCGATCTCCTTCCTCGACCACATAGGTGATGATGAAGTCCTGCTTGTCGGGCGTCAGCTCCGCCACGGCCGAGACAACGCGGAAATCGGCGTAGCCCTCGGTCAGATAGAACTGGCGCAGCTTCTGCTGATCGTAGGCAAGGCGATCGGGATCATAGCTGGTGCCCGACGAAAAGAGCCGGAACCAGCGGGCCTGCTTTGTCGCCATCTGGCTGCGCAGCTTGCTGTCCTCGAACTTGCTGTTGCCGATGACGTTGATCTGGCGGACCTTCGATTTGGGCCCTTCGGTGACCTCGAAGATGATGTCGACGCGGTTCTGGTCGAGCTGCACCATTTTGGGTTCGACGGTCGCCGCGAACCGACCCTGCCGCCGGTAAAGCTCTATGATGCGCGCAACATCGGCGCGGACCTTCGACCGGGTGTAGATTTCGCGCGGCGCCATCCTGATCTCAGGCCGGATCTTGTCGTCCTTCAGGCGTTTGTTGCCCTCAAGTACGATACGATTGACGACGGGATTCTCCTTGACGGCGATCGTCAGGACGCCCGCGTCATCACGGATTCGCACGTCGGCAAAAAGCTCTGTTTCGTAGAGATCCCGAAGCGCGGTATCGAGATTTTCGCGGCTGTAGGTCTGGCCGATACGCAGCTTGGTATAGGAAAGGATCGTCTCGGGTTCGAGCCGCTGTTGCCCCTCCACGTTGATCATGCGGATGGTTTGCGCCTGGGGCGTAGCGGCGGGCACGGTTGCCGCCGGAGCGCCGCTGGCCGCCGATGCGCCAGGTGCCTGCTGTGCCCCCGCCGTGCCAGGTACGGCTACGCCGCCCAGCATGGTTCCTGCCATAAGGATCGCCGCAGCCTGCGATGCTGCTCGTACGCGGGGCGTGCGCTGCCCGACCATCATCTTCCTGTCTGTCACGATCACCCCTAACTGATTCCTGCACGGCCGACTCTCCCGCAGGAGAAAGCACCTTCTGCTAGCCGCACTGCCGGGAAAACGAAAGCCTCATGCCTGTCCTTCAGCCGATGAGACCGGACAGGTTCCGCCACAGGCCGAATGAACCGAGATCGTTGAATGTCACAAGCAGCATGAGAGTGAGAAGCAGGGCGAGTCCGGATCGATACGCCCATTCCTGTACCATCGGGCTGACCGGGCGGCGCTGAACAGCCTCGATCGCGTAGAAAAGCAAATGTCCTCCATCCAGCATCGGAATTGGCAGGAGGTTGATGAACCCCAAGTTAATCGAAATCAGCGCCATGAAGAACAGGAAGCTCACCACTCCCATCGACGCGGCCTGGCCCGAAATGTCGGCGATCTTAAGCGGACCGCCAAGTTCGGAGACGGAACGCCGCCCCGTTATGATCTGCCCCATTCCATCAAGAGCCGTCCGTGTGATCGCGACCGCCTGCTCGAATCCGACCAAGGGCGCTTCCCACAGCTTGACCGGACGCAATGTCACATCGCCGGATGCGACACCCAACTGGCCGATGCGGTAGACATTGCCGAACCGATCCTTTTCGATACGGGTTCCGGCGGCGATGTCCTTTTCGATACGGTGGCCGCGGCGTTCAATCACGTAGGTAAGCAGCTCATTAGGCCGCAGACTGACGATAGCCGAAATATCGCCGAAACTCTCGATCCGGCGTTCCATGATACTTACAACGCGGTCTCCGACGCGCAGGTCCGCAGCCTCCGCCGCGCTGCCCGCCGCGACCAGGCCGATCACCGGCTCGCTCACCGGGCTCCCGCGTACGGTCGCGATCCCCCCCAGAAGCACAACGGCAAAGAGCAGATTGACGAGCGGCCCAGCCCCGACGATCGCGGCCCTTTGCCACAGCGGACGCGCGGGAAAGCTGCATGCCCGCTCTGCCGGAGGCAGCGCAAGCCATGCGGGATCGGTCTGGCTGGCCGCGTTCATGTCACCCGCGAACTTCACGTAGCCGCCCAGCGGCAGCGCCGCGATCCGCCACCGCGTACCGCGCCGGTCGATCCAGCCCCCCAGTTCGGGACCAAAACCTATCGAGAATATCTCGGCCTTCACGCCGCACCAGCGAGCGACCAGATAGTGGCCCATCTCGTGCACGAACACGAGCGGGCCGATCACCGCCACGAACGCCAAAATCGTCATGAAAAAACCGGGCGAGGACATCAGGCCTTCACACTCTCCATCAACCGCCGGGCCGCATCCCGCGCAGCGCGATCGGCATCCATGACATCGGCGATGTCCGTCAGCTCCCCGCCGCTATAACCGGACAGCACGCCCTCAACAATGGCTGCGATGTCAAGGAACGCTATTTGCCTGTCGAGAAACGCGGCAACGGCGACTTCGTTCGCCGCGTTAAGCACCGCCGGGGTCGAGCCGCCCGCTTCCGCCGCCGCCCGCGCCAAACGCAGCGCCGGAAACCGGTCCTCGTCGGGAGGCTCGAAATCAAGGCGGCCTATCGAAGCAAGATCGAGCGGCTGGCACGGAGTCGCCATTCGATCGGGCCAGGCCAGCGCGTGGGATATCGGAACCCGCATGTCCGGGGAGCCGAGCTGGGCGAGCGTGGAGCGGTCCTGGAATTCGACAAGGCTGTGCACCACGGACTGAGGATGGACCAATATGCCGATGCGCTCCAGCCCCACCGGAAAGAGGTGCGCAGCCTCGATGAGCTCCAGCCCCTTGTTCATCATGGTGGCGCTGTCGACGCTGATCTTCGCGCCCATCGACCAGTTCGGGTGACGCACCGCCTCTTCCGGAGTGATGCGGGCCATGTCCTCCCTGCTCCATGTACGGAACGGCCCGCCACTCGCCGTCAGCGTGATGCGCCGCACATCGGCGATGTCGCTGCCCGCCAGGCACTGGAAGATTGCATTGTGCTCGCTGTCGACCGGCAACAACGTTGCACCGGACCTGCGGGCCGCGCTCATCATCAGATCGCCCGCAGACACCAGCGATTCCTTGTTGGCGAGCGCCACTACGCCCCCGCATTCCAAGGCGGCCAGCGTTGGCTCCAGCCCCGCACACCCGACAATGGCCGCCATCGTCCAGTCGGCACCCATTTGAGCCGCCTCGATCAGCGCATAGGCGCCAGCCGCTGCCTCCACTCCGGACCCCGCGAGAGCTTCCTTCAACTCGGTGTAGCGGCTCTGATCCGCGATCACGGCGCAACGGGCGCGATGCTCGATCGCAAGCTGCGCCAGCGCACGCGGATCGGTGTTGCCGGTAAGCGCCAGCAGTTCATAACGATCAGGCTCGCGGCCGATCAGGTCCAGTGTCGAGGCCCCGATCGAACCGGTGGCACCGAATACCGAGATCGTCCGCCGCATCGTCATCACCATGCCACCGATGACAGGATTCCCGCAGCAATGGCAACCGGAATCAGCCCGTCGATCCTGTCCAGAAGCCCGCCATGTCCCGGAAGGAGTGTTCCGCTGTCCTTCACACCCGCTCGCCGTTTCATCCAACTTTCGAAAAAGTCGCCGGCCTGGGCAAGGACCGCGAGCATGCAGCCGGACACCATTACGGCAAGCAACGCCAAGGGGTAACGTGCAACGACATCGACCACCGACATGGGCCGTGCGCCCAGACCCGACACGGCAATGGCAATCAGCAGCCAGGCTCCGGTCACCACCAACGTGGCCCCCGCCATACCGCCGTAAAGCCCCGCCCACGTCTTCGAAGGACTGATTGAAGGGGCGATCTTGCGCCTGCCGAAGCGCCGCCCGGCGAAATAGGCGCAGCTGTCCACCGCGATCACGACGAGGATGACAAGCCAGCGCAGGCCCGGCGGCATGAAAAGGAGGCTCACGCAGGCCGTGCCGATATAAACGACGCCCCCGGCCGCCCAAGCCAGGCGCGCCGTCGCGGAGAACGCAAACCGCCGCACCAACCCCCACCATTCCGCCAGGAGGACAACTCCTGCCAACGCAACGAACGTGGTCAACACCCAGCCACCGATATAGAGCGCAGCCCCCGTGACCAAGATCATCACCGTGGCAGAAGCAAGGCGCACGCCGAGATCCGACTTCCGTGAAGTTTCAGCCACCGTCCATCTTTCTGTTACCCCGAACGCACTGCGGAGTTCCGATGACGGATAGCGCCGGACCGGCCGCTGACACTGACACGGATCGGGAGCGACACGGTCTAAAACCGGCTTTCGGTTCCTCCATCAAAGACCGCCAAAGCGCCGTTCGCGTGCGGCGAAGCTGGCCAGTGCCTGTTTCAGCGCCTCGCCGTCAAAATCGGGCCAGAGCGTATCGGTGAAATAAAGCTCCGCATACGCCGCCTGCCAGAGCAGGAAGTTCGAGAGCCGCTGTTCTCCGGACGTCCGGATGAGGAGATCAAGAGGAGGCAAATCGGAAGTGTCGAGTGCGCTCGCGATGTCGTCCGGTCCGATGGTCGCGGGGTCGATCTCTCCTGCGGCCGCGCGCTCGGCGAGGCTACGGGTAGCGCGCACCAACTCATCCTGTGCGCCGTAATTGAGTGCGATAGCGAGCGTACATCCACGGTTATCCCGTGTCCGCTCCAGCGCCTGTTCCACGAGCGCGGCGGCTTCCGGCTCGAACGCGCGATAATTGCCGATTACGCGCAGGCGCACCCCGTTTGCGTGAAATTCGTCTAGATCCGCGCGAATGAAATGCTTCATCAGGCCGGTAAGGTCGGCGACCTCCTGCTGCGGACGTTTCCAGTTCTCCGACGAAAACGCGTAAAGGGTCAGGCATTCCAGCCCCAGTTCGCGCGCCGCGCGCACCGTGCGCCGCACCGCTTCCACCCCTGCCCTGTGCCCGGCGACGCGCGGCAGAAAGCGCTTTTTCGCCCAGCGCCCGTTGCCATCCATGATGATCGCGACATGACGCACACCGCCGACGCCATCACCGGTGGACGGTTTCGCGGGGGCCACCTTGCTCGCCATCGTCAGCGCATCCCTCCGGACAAGCGGCTTTTATGATTGACCAAGGATCTCTTTTTCCTTGTGCGCTGCCGCTGCATCGATCTCCGAAATCGTGCTATCGGTCAGCTTTTGAACTTCGTTTTCCAGACGTTTGCGTTCATCCTCGCTCAACTCGCCCTTCTTTTCGTCGACTTTCAGGTTGTCCATGCCATCTCGCCGGACGTTCCGCGCCGCGACGCGGGCCTTTTCCGCATATTGCCCGGCGAGTTTCGCGAGTTCCTTGCGCCGTTCTTCCGTAAGGTCGGGTATGGGCAAGCGAACGGTCTGGCCGTCCGTGACCGGGTTGAGGCCCAACCCTGCGGAGCGGATCGCCTTTTCCACGGGTGTCACATTGCTTCTGTCCCACACCTGGACCGACAGCATGCGGGGCTCCGGAGCGGCGACGGTGGCCACTTGGTTGAGTGGCATCTGCGCGCCATAAACCTCGACCATTACGGGATCGAGCAGCGCTACATTCGCGCGGCCGGTGCGCAGACCTGCCAAGTCACCTCGTAAGGAGTCCACCGCCCCTTTCATGCGTCGTTCCAGATCCGCCTTGTCGAACTGGGCCATGCTTTTCTCCTTATGCCAGCACCGTTATTTCAGGCAGCCGTTCCCAAATCATGCAGCGTCGGCGACGGTGCCCCCGACAGTGGTGGCGATACCTTCGCCGCGCAGCACCCGGGAAAGATTACCCGTCTCACGAATATTGAACACGACGATCGGAATGTTGTTCTCCCGGCACAACGCCACCGCGCTAGCGTCCATAACCTTCAGATTGTCATTCAACACACGGTCGAAAGAGACTGAATCATAACGCTTCGCATGGGAAACCTTTTTTGGATCGGCATCATAGACCCCGTCCACGCTGGTCCCTTTGTACAGGGCGTTGCACCCCATTTCGGCCGCGCGCAACGCGGCGGCCGTATCCGTTGTGAAGAAGGGATTGCCCGTTCCTGCGGCGAAAATGACGATCCTGCCCTTTTCCATATGACGGACCGCCCGGCGGCGGATGTAGGGCTCGCACACCGTATCCATCGGGATCGCCGACTGCACCCGCGTGGGATGACCCATGCGTTCCAGAGCGTTCTGCACCGCCAGCGCGTTCATGACAGTGGCCAGCATACCCATATAATCGGCACTGGTCCGGTCGAATCCCTTCGCCGCTGCGGCAAGGCCACGGAAGATGTTGCCGCCACCCACGACCATGCAGATTTCAAAGCCAGCCGCCTTTGCGGCCGCCACTTCGCCCGCGATTCGATCCACCGTCACAGGGTCGATACCGAAGGCGCCCTCACCCATCAGCACCTCGCCCGACAGTTTCAGCAATATCCGCTTGGCTTCAGGGCGTGTCATGGAAGGACGATCCGCTCGCTCGTGTGAATGGCGCGCACCTTAGAGCATTTTTCAGCAGCAGTGGGAACCGGTATTGCGCCGAAAATTGGCGCGGCATAGGTGCCGGGGCGCGGAGTCCGCACGATGTGGACAACCGCCCCGACCCTGGTCGATGACGAGCTTAAACGCCGGCGGCGGCAGCGACCTCGGCCGCGAAATCGCTCTGTTCCTTTTCGATGCCTTCGCCCAGCTGGAAGCGGACATAGTCAACGAGTGCGATCGAAGCACCCGCCTCTTTCGCCGCCCGCGCGATGACATCCGCGATGGGGGTTTTATTGTCGATCACGAAGAGCTGGCTAAGCAGCGCGTTTTCCTTGGCGAACTTGGCAACCGCGCCATCCACCATCTTCGCGACTATGTCTGCGGGCTTGCCGCTTTCGGCTGCCTTGTCGGCTGCAATGGAACGCTCCCGCTCCAGCAGCGCGGCATCGATCCTGTCCGCCGTCAGCGCCAGCGGAAATGCTGCCGCGATATGCATGGCGATCTGCTTGCCGAGCGGATGCATCACTTCGGCCGGCGCGTCCCCTTCCAGAGCGACGAGCACGCCGATCTTGCCGAGGCCCGGCGTCACCGCATTGTGGACGTAATCGACGACCACGCCCTTCTCGACCGCCACGCGGCCTACGCGGCGCAGCGTCTGGTTCTCACCTATCGTCGCGATATTCGCGACAAGCTTCTCCGCGACGGTGCCCCCGCTCGGGTAATCCGCTGCGGCAAGCGCACCCGCATCCGCCGCGCCGGTTTCGAGCGCAACCGTAGCAACGCTGCGGACGAAATCCTGGAACTGCTCGTTCTTGGCAACGAAGTCGGTTTCGCTGTTTACTTCCACCGCGACGCCCTGGTTGGCGGCAACGGCGACACCTACCAGCCCTTCCGCAGCGGTGCGGCTCGACTTTTTCTGCGCAGCGGCAAGGCCCTTGGCGCGAAGCCAGTCAACTGCGGCTTCCATGTCGCCATTGGCTTCGGCGAGCGCCTTTTTGCAATCCATCATGCCCGCGCCCGAGCGATCCCGCAGTTCCTTCACCGCGGCGGCAGTAATATCGGCCATCATCAAATCCTTTCAAAACATGTGCGTCACCCGGCCTTGGCCGGGTGACAGGCGACTGGGCGCTCCCTTACGGATGTCCTGAATCGCGCCGGAATATCCGGCGGACGTTACGCCTCGGCGACAATTTCCTCGGCCGGCGGTTCGGCGAGCGCGCCGATATCAACTCCAGCGGCCTGCTGAGCTCCACGGTTGCCGCGCGTTGCGGCCTGGGCCACGACATCGCAGTACAGACGGAGCGCACGGGCCGCGTCGTCATTGCCGGGCACCGGAAAGGCGATGCCGCTTGGATCGACGTTGGAATCGAGAATGCCGATCACCGGGATGCCCAGCGTATTGGCTTCTTTGATCGCGAGTTCTTCCTTGTTCGCGTCGATCACGAACATGATGTCGGGGATACCGCCCATGTCCCGGATGCCACCCAGAGACAACTCCAGCTTGTCGCGCTCACGCGTCATCTGAAGCACTTCCTTCTTGGTGAGGCCGTGGGTGTCGCCAGACAGCCGTTCTTCCAGGGTCTTCAGGCGCTTGATCGACTGGGAGATCGTCTTCCAGTTGGTAAGCATGCCGCCCAGCCAGCGATGGTTGACGAAATGCTGCCCTGAGCGGCGCGCCGCTTCGGCGACAGGTTCCTGAGCCTGGCGCTTGGTGCCAACGAACAGCACCTTGCCGCCGCCCGCGACAGCCGCCGAAAGGAACTCGAGTGCGCGCGCGAACAGCGGAACAGTCTGCGACAGGTCGATGATGTGGATGCCATTCCGCTCGCCGAAGATGTAAGGCTTCATGCGGGGGTTCCAACGGTGGGTCTGGTGTCCAAAATGGGCGCCGACCTCGATCAATTGCTGAATAGTGACGACAGGTGCCGCCATAAGTTTTCTCCTTCCGGTTTGACCTCTGGGATTCAGTAACCGCGCAAGACGCGGCACCGGTATGTGCGAATCCCATGTGGAATGGCGCCGCGCTTACCGGTCAGGCACCGCCGAGGCAAGTGAAAACGGTCTTGACATCACCGGACAATAGGAACAAATAGAGAACATAAGCGGGCGGCGCCGAAACCGCCAGAACCGCTGGCTGACGTGAAAGGGTGTCGATCATGATTGCATTTCTGAGCGTACTGGTTTTTCCGCTGGCTTTCGCGTTGGCGACCGCCACGATCGGCCTGATGTTTGCCTCGCACGGTTCCAAGATGCTGGCCGCCCTGAAGATGGAGCACCGCGTCGCTCCGTGGGATCGGCCTGCTCCCGCTGTGCACTGCCGGATGCGATACCAGGCGGCCCGGCCCCTCACCCGTGCGGCGGCAAGGCCCATGCATCTTCTTTCCCGAGTGGCGTGAAGGCGTTTCAGCCCGCTACGTCTGGGTCCGGTGATTTCGTGGAGGCTCGAACCCGGCTGTAGCTGGCCACCCCAAAGGGAATCATCGCAAGATAAGCAAGCGACATCAGCAGTAGCGTGAGCCAGGGCGCGGTGAGCAGCATCGCGGCGAGCAGCCCTGCCACGGCAATGGCCTCCAGCCTGATGCTGCGGCGCAGGCGCAACGCGGACCAGCTGAAGGTCGCGAGGTTTGATATCATCAGGAACGCTACAAAGGCGCTCCACGGTGCAACGACGTACCAGGCCCGGAAGACTGGCTCACCCGTCACGAACCAGCAATAGAGAGGGACGAAGGCCAGCCCGGCGCCGGACGGTGCGGGAACGCCCGTCAGGAAGCCTGCGGACTTGTGCGGCTGATCATCCATGTCGATCCGTGCGTTGAAGCGCGCGAGACGAAGCGCACACATGAGCGCGTGTGCGAGCGCCACCACCCAGCCCAGCTTAGGCATATACTGCAGAGACCAGAGATAGATGATGATCGCGGGCACCACACCGAACGCGACGTTGTCCGATAGCGAATCCAGTTCCGCCCCGAACCGGCTCTCCCCCCGAAGCAGTCGGGCGATGCGACCGTCGAGCCCGTCCAGCACACCCGCCAGGATAACGGCGGCGACCGCCGCCTCCCATTGCTCCTGCAACGCGAACCGCACGCCGGTGAGTCCGAAGCACAGGGCCATTGCCGTCACGGCGTTGGGTGCGACCTGCCGCAGCGTGATGCCTCGCCGCAGCCCGGCGGGGATCGAGCGCGGGCGCTTCATTGGAACACGCCATCCACGCGTTCCGCCTCTCCGAGCTTCGCGATTACTGTTTCACCGGCGATTGTCCGTTGACCCAACGTCACGCGCGGCAACGTTCCCGCCGGCAAGTAGATGTCAACCCGGCTGCCAAAGCGGATCAGGCCGATGCGCTGCCCGCCCGCAACCACGTCACCAGGTTTCACGAACGGTACGATACGCCGCGCGACCAGTCCCGCGATCTGGGTGAACCCGATGCGCAGCCCGTCTGGCCGCTCTACCACGATATGCTGGCGTTCATTGTCCTCGCTCGCCTTGTCGAGATCGGCATTGAGAAACTTGCCGGAAATATAGACCACTGACCTGATCATTCCCCCCACAGGGGTGCGGTTGATGTGGACGTCGAATACACTCATGAAGATCGAGACCCGCACCATCGGTTCCGCACCGATGCCGTCAGGCCCGGCAATCTCGCGCGGCGGCGGGACCGTCTGTATTAAAGTGATGAGGCCATCGGCGGGCGCGATCAGCAGGCTGGGGTCCGCCGGTGTCACGCGTACCGGATCACGGAAGAATGCGAACACCCAGATTGTGAGTCCCGCCATCAGCCACGCCGCCACCTCCCAGTCGAGAATCAGGACCAGCAACGTGATTCCAATCCCGATTGCCCCGAACTTGCGTCCTTCGGGGTGGATCGACGGGAAACGCCATTTGACGCTCTGCACATGCGCTGCGGGAGAAAGCGGGTCGTCTGGGAGGTTGGGCTGGCTGTTCATGGGGGATGTTTAGGAAGGGTTGCGCCTCATGACAACGGCCACGTGGAGATTTGGGTCCTGGCTGGAGGCGGTGACTCTGCAATTCCCGCTCCATCCGCTCCCCGGTTAAAAAAGCCGATGGATTGAACATTGCTCAACCTTTGCCTAGAGCGCATCGGAAAATTCATCCTCAGGCAGAAAGCGAACCCGGCCAATGACGAAAATTAAAGTCCAAAACCCCGTCATCGAGATCGATGGCGACGAGATGACCCGCATCATCTGGGAATGGATTCGCGAACGCCTGATCAAGCCCTACCTCGATATCGACTTGCACTATTACGACCTTGGCGTGGAAGAGCGCGATCGCACCGAGGACAAGATTACCGTCGACGCGGCGAACGCCATCAAGAAATATGGCGTGGGCGTCAAATGCGCGACGATCACGCCCGACGAAGCCCGTGTCGAGGAATTCAAGCTCAAGAAAATGTGGAAATCGCCCAACGGCACGATCCGCAACATTCTGGGCGGCGTCGTGTTTCGTGAGCCGATCGTGATCCGCAACGTTCCTCGGCTCATTCCGGGCTGGACCGACCCCATCGTCGTTGGCCGCCACGCGTTTGGCGACCAGTATCGCGCCACCGACTTCCGCGTTCCAGGCCCCGGAAAGCTGCGCATGGTCTTTGAGGGCGAAGACGGCACGGTGATCGACGAGGAAGTGTTCCAGTTCCCCGGATCGGGCGTGGCCATGGGCATGTACAATCTGGACGATTCGATTCGCGATTTCGCCCGCGCCTCGATGAACTACGGACTGGGCCGGGGATGGCCGGTGTACCTCTCGACCAAGAACACGATTCTCAAGGCCTATGACGGCCGTTTCAAGGACCTGTTCCAGGAAATCTATGAGAGCGAGTTCGCGGACAAGTTCAAGGCCGCCGGCATCGTATATGAGCATCGCCTGATCGACGACATGGTCGCCTCCGCGCTTAAGTGGAGCGGCAAGTTCGTCTGGGCATGCAAGAATTACGACGGCGACGTGCAGTCCGATCAGGTCGCCCAGGGTTTCGGCAGCTTGGGCCTGATGACCTCGGTGCTGATGACGCCGGACGGCAAGACGGTTGAGGCCGAAGCCGCCCATGGCACGGTCACCCGGCATTTTCGTCAGCACGAACAGGGCAAGGCGACGTCGACCAACCCTATCGCGTCAATTTTCGCCTGGACCCAGGGCCTCATCTATCGCGGCCGCTTCGATCAAACGCCGGACGTCACCCGTTTCGCCGAAACGCTTGAGCGGGTGTGTATCAAGACAGTCGAGAGCGGCGCGATGACCAAGGACCTCGCGCTCCTGATCGGGCCGGACCAGAGCTGGATGACGACCGAGCAGTTCTTCGAGGCAATCCGCCTCAACCTCGAAACGGCGATGGCCGACTGGAAATAGGGCAGGTCATTCGGCGGCGGGCGAGCGTATATGCTCGCGCCGCACGCCGAGTCCGATCAACCACGCGGGCAGCAGCCGAAGCGTGCCGTACCGGTCGAGCAGCCTAAGCGGCATCGGCGCCGTTTCGAACGCGTCCTCTGCGCGCAAGACAGCGCCGATGATGCGGTCGTGCGCCACCTTCTGCAAGCGCTGGATGATGCGTGTGGGCAGCAGGCGTCGCGCCTGAACCCTGGCGAGATGCCTGTCCACATCATCGCCCCGCGCCAAAGCTGCCGCAAGGATGTTGGCAGCGGCGACAGCATCCTGGACCGCAAGATTGATGCCGACTCCTCCCACGGGAGACATGGCGTGTGCCGCATCCCCGATCGCGAGCAGGCCCGGCCGGTGCCACCGCGTCAGCCGGTCGAGTGCCACGGAAAGCAGTTTCACCTGTTCCCAGTCCTGCAACTCCTGTGCAACGGCTGCAAGTTCGGGTGACAGCCGCACGATGTCTGTGCGAAAGGCGTCGATGCCACGAGACCTAACCTGCTCGAATGTGCCCTTGGGCAGCACGAACGCAGCCTGCCAATAATCACCGCGATCAATGCGGACCAGCAGCCGCCCGGGCGCAAAAACCCCGCCTGTCCTGTTTTCGCCGTCATTCCGCTTCGACAGGCGGAACCAGGCCACGTCTATCGGGGCACCAAGTTCACGCAAGGGAAGTCCGGCCTTTTCCCGCAATATCGAGCGTCGGCCGTCGGCGACGATGACGAGGTCTGCCGGAACCTCCTCTCCATCATGCAGACGGACACCAACGACACGCCCATCGGCTGAAAGAATCGTATCGACGACCTCAGCATTCATTCGTAACCTGAAATGCGGGAAAGCCTGAGCCTTGTCGGCAATGAAGTCCAGAAAGTCCCATTGCGGCATCATCGCGACGAAGTTGTCCGGCACCGGAAGCCTCGACATATCGGCAACGCGCCACTCCCGGCCCGCGAGGTTCACCGACAACTCCCGCACCTTCTGATGCGGGCGCGACAGAAACTCGTCGATCCATCCCATTTCCCGCATCAACGACAAAGTGGAAGGATGGACGGTGTCGCCCCTGAAATCCCGCAGGAAATCCTCATGCTTTTCCAGAACGAGAGTATCCACCCCCGCACGGGCGAACAGCGCCCCCGCCATCATGCCGGCTGGTCCGCCTCCCGCCACCACGACTCTTTTTCCGCCTATCCGGCCTACGCCGCCCATCTGCCCCTCCCCCTCCGCCAAAATGCCGGGCCGATCGCGCATCAACCAAGCCTTGCTATCTGCCGACCATTGTCTGATCGATCATACGTCTGGCGATCTCACGCTCACCCATGATGGTCTGAGTCGCGCCGAGCCGCTGCAAATGTTCGACCGCGCCGTCGCTATGGGCACGGGCAACAATGGTCAGCCCGGGGTTGCACCGTCGCGCCTGTTCCACGATCTGCCCGGCCTCGAACGGATCCGGGACGGCCACGATCAGGATTCGCGCATTCTCCAGATCGGCCTCGTCCAGTATGTCGGGATCGGCCGCATTGCCAACGAGTATGCGGACCATGTCGTTCATGTCTTCCGGCAGGCCTACGACATCCGGCTGAGCCTCTATCAAAACCATTGGCTGGCGTTCCGCGCACAGATGGTCACTCACCAGCCGCCCTACCCGGCCATATCCCACGACGATGGCGTGGCCTCTGGGGGGCGGGGGCGCCGAAACGGCCGGGGGCGCCTCGGGGACCAGGCGCTTGATCAGTCCGAACCACAATGGGTTGAGGATGATCGAAATTATGGCTCCACCCAGGATGAGGTCGCGCGCTTCGGCCGGAAAGAGATCAAGCGATGTTCCCAGCGTCGCGAGGATGAACGAGAACTCACCGATCTGGGCGAGGCTGGCCGCGATTGTCAGCGCAACCGTTCTTGATTTGCCGAACAGGCGAACAATCACATAGGCGGCGACTGATTTGCCAAGCACGATAATGGCAACGGTGACAGTCAGTGCCAGGAAATTGTCGACGACGACTGCGGGATTGAACAGCATCCCCACCGACACGAAGAACAGGACGGCAAATGCATCACGAAGCGGCAACGTCTCTTCTGCCGCCCTCTGGCTGAGCGGAGATTCCGAAAGGATCATTCCAGCGAAAAAGGCCCCGAGGGCGAAGGACACATCGAAAAGGGCCGTCGCGCCGAAAGCGACTCCCAGCGCGATCGCCAGTACAGCGAGGCGGAACAACTCCCTCGAGCCGGTATGCGCCACAGCATGCAGCGCCCACGGGATGATCCGGCGGCCCACGACGAGCATGAAAGCGATGAACCCGGCGACCTTCGCGATGGTGAGGGCGAGGGCCGCACCGATGCCAACGTCACCGGCCGCCAGCGCTGGAATGAGCACCAGGGCCAGCACCATTGCCAAATCCTCGACGATGAGCCAGCCCACAGCGATGCGGCCTCGGTCGGTGTCGAGCAGCCGCTGGCCCTGAACCGCCCTCAACAGTACGACCGTACTGGCAACCGAAAGGGCGAGGCCGAATACGATCGCCCCGCCGAGGGACCACCCCATAGCCGACGCCAGAATGCCTCCCAGTGCCGTCGCCACCGTGATCTGAACCATGGCGCCAGGAATGGCGATCTTACGCACCGCCATCAGATCGCGTACGGAAAAGTGAAGGCCAACGCCGAACATCAGCAGTATGACGCCGATTTCAGCGAGCTGATCTGCAAGACCCTGATCCGCGACAAAACCGGGTGTGAACGGGCCGACGACCACGCCCGCGAGCAAATATCCGATCAGCGGGGACAGCCTCAGCCGAAATGCAGCCGCACCGAAGACGAAGGCAAGAACGAGGCCCGCGACGATCATCGCGATCAACGGAGTTGCATGCTCCATTACTGATACGGCTCCCGGTTATCGCTCAAAGGTCAGAGGAACGGCACACTTATGCTGCTTCTCCGAAATTTTTCCACCTTCCACTGGAAAATACTTCCCGCTGCCGCGATGATGGAAACATGACCGCCCCTTTCCTCGCCGAACGTTTCAGCGACACGCTGGTGATTCTCGGCGCCACGGGACTCGTGATTCCGATATTTGCGCGTTTCCGCATCAGTCCCGTGATTGGCTTCATCCTCGTGGGCCTTGGCGTCGGGCCATCCGGCCTTGGGGCAATGGTGGACCAGTACCCCTGGCTTTTCCATGTCACCATATCGAATCCCGATTCGATCGCTCCATTTGCCGAGTTGGGGATTATCCTGCTCCTGTTCTCCATCGGGCTGGAGCTGAGTTTCAAGCGGCTCTGGTCGCTCCGAAAGATGGTTTTCGGAGTGGGGGCGATGGAACTGATGGGTTCTGGCGCGCTGATCGCGCTCGCATTATACGTCATGGGCACGCACGGCGCCGGGGCAATCGGCCTTGGCCTCGCCCTTGCGCTCTCGTCGACTGCCCTGGTGCTGCCGATGGTAGGCACCCAGTCACAGATCGGGCAGGCCGCGTTCTCGATGCTGCTGTTCGAGGATCTGGCACTTGTGCCGATCATCTTCCTGCTGGGCGCGATGGCGCCGGTCGCCGCCGATGGGGGGTTGACCGAATTTGTCCGGACGATCGTGCTGGGATCGGTGACAGTGATCGTAATGCTGGTCGCGGGCCGCGTTGTTCTGCCCCGCATCTTTGCGCAGGCCGCACGCACCAAAAGTCCGGAAGTCTTCCTCGCCGCGAGCTTGCTGGTGGTTATCGTTGCCAGCCTGCTGACGTCACTCGCTGGCCTCTCTCCCATCGTGGGCGCGCTGCTCGCTGGGCTGCTGATTGCCGAAACAGACTATCACGGCGAGGTCGAGGTAATGACCGCTCCGTTCAAAGGGCTTGCGCTGGGCGTGTTCCTGCTCACGGTTGGCATGAGCCTGGACATCGGCGTCATCGCCAACGCCTGGCCGTCCCTGCTTGGCGCCGTCATCGGTGTGGTTCTGGTGAAGACAGTTGTGACCGCGCTGCTCCTGCGCCTGTACGGCGCGCGGCGGGCGGTTGCCGTCGAGGTCGGTGTAATGATGGGAAGTCCGTCTGAAACCACCCTCATCGTTCTTTCTGCTGCGGCGGCCGCGCAGATCATCGACGGTCAGACCGCAGCGTTCTGGCAGATCGCGACGGCGATCGGCCTGACTCTGACTCCCCTTCTTGCGCGCGTGGGGCATGACGCCGCACGGCGGATCGAACTTGGGTCGCAGGAAACGGACGCCATCATCGACCCGGGCGCAAGCGAGGTACCGCTGACCGTTGTCATCGGCTTTGGCCGGGTAGGCAGGATGGTATGCGACCTGCTGCGGGACCATAATCAAGCGTTCATCGCCGTCGAATCGGACCCGGACGTTGTCGCCGATGGCCGCCGTGCTGGCTATCCGTTGCTATTTGGTGACGTTACGAGGCCTGAGATGCTGGACCGGCTGCGGCTCGGCCATGCGCGGGCGTTGATCCTGACGATGGACGATCCGGTCCTGTCGGTGAAAGTGACCCGGCGCGTACGAAGCTGGGTCGCCCACCTTCCGATCATCGTGCGTGCTCGCGACACGAGACATGCAGGCGACCTCTACAAGGCTGGCGCCACCGAAGCCGTGCCGGAGACCCTGGAGAGCTCCCTCCAGCTTGCTGAAACGGCGCTGGTGGAGCTTGGTGTTGCGATGGGGCATGTCATCGCATCGATCCATCAGAAGCGTGAGGATCTGCGTGAAATCATCAAGCAGGACGCGGATCTGAGCGTCGCGCCCAAGTTGCGGCGCTTACGTCCCGACGAAGCCGCCTGAATTGAGCGTCAACCCGCAGGGTTGCCCATCACCGCCGCCCGCGCGCCAGTGTAATTCCGATTGATTCGCCTCGCTCGGACAGCGCGAGCTTCACAATCTTGACCGAGACGTGTCGCACCTTGTCGTCCTGCAGAAAAATCGTATCGATGATGTGATCTGCGACGGCTTCGATCAGCTTGAAATGCCGATCCTTTGGCAGCGCGTCTGTCGCCGCGTGCTTTACGTCCATATAGTTCTTGGACCGGCTGAGCGGCGTATCGGGATTATAGCGATCCTCGACCTTCAACTGCGCGCGAACGGAGATGCGGAGCGGCTGAGGCAGATGCGTTTCCTCCGAATAAATTCCCGTGAGCACATCGACATGCAGGTCGTCCACCTCCAGCACGAGAAGATCGTCTTGCACCATCATTCCTCTTTCTGCGGCGCCTGCTCACGCCGATTTCAGCTTTTCATTTCGCGCGGCTGCGTTACATCGCCCCGCTTCGGGGGGCCTCATGCCCTGTTGCAGGCGGAACGGCAAGCGTGACTATTCTGACATCGCTCACCGAGCGGACAGATGCGGAAATCGACGCAATCCTGGATGCGAGCTTTGGCACGGACAGGCACGGCCGGACCGCTTATGCGATCCGGAGCGGCTGTTTCTGGTTGCCTGAGTTCAGCTATGCAGTGGCAAGCGGACAGGGCGAGTTGCTGGGCGTTCTGCAAAGCTGGCCCGTTGCGTTGAACCGCGATGATGGCATCGTGACGCCGCTCATCATGGTGGGGCCGGTGGCTGTTCTCCCTGGGCACCAGGGCGACGGGCTGGGCCGCAAGTTGATGGATCGGCTGGCCGCCGACACGGATGCGAACGCCGATGCGCATCTCGTGATGATCGGCGACCCCGAATATTATGGCCGCTTCTGGAACTTCACGGCAGAGGGCACCGGGAAATGGCGCGTGCCCGGCCCGGTCGAGCAACGGCGCCTCCTGATGCGGCGGGTGCCGCGCCTGGCACCGCTGCCGTCGGTTGCAGGCACTCTGGGACCGCGGGTCCAAAAGCTAAAGTAACGCGTCGAGGACACCGATCATCGGCAGGTCGGCAGGCGGCATCGGCAGGGCGAACATCTCTACGGGCCTCACCCAGCGCATCGCGGCCGCATGCCGGAGGACGGGAATGCCTGTCCACTTGCGGCATACGTAGAGCAGCAAGAGCAGGTCAGCGTCGCCCAGCGGCTCGCTCGCGAAGGTGGCCGGCGCGAGGCAGCTCTGATGCGTGAGGATACCCAGTTCCTCCTCCAGTTCCCGTACCAGCGCGGCCTGGGGAGATTCACCCGGCTCGATCTTGCCGCCGGGAAACTCCCACAGGCCGGCCATCGCCTTGCCTTCCGGACGCTGCTGCAACAGTACGCGGCCGTCTGCATCGACCAGCGCTGCGGCCGCAACGATGAGCGCGCGATGATCCTGCCGCGGCGACGAACAGGAAGTGGTCTCGGAGGATTCACGCATCATATGACTCTGTTAACCGGGTCGCGATAGAATCGATAGTGGGTCAAAATATCGCGAGGGTAGATGCATGGAACAGAGCACCCGAAACGGGCGGCGGGCACGTGTGATGCCGGTCTTGGCATGTGACCGTGGAGCGACAGCGGTGGAGTATGGACTGGTACTCGCGCTGATGACGCTTGCCGTGATTGGATCGATTGCCATGACTGGAAACAAGACCATGGAAAAGTGGGGCAACGTCGCCAACGAGGTTAGCAAGTATTAACCTACATTCCCGGTTTTCCGCGGTTTTCTTAAGATTTTTTCAACCTGTGGCGCTTAGTCCTTGAACTGCTGAATTGGGAAACCAAGAAGCCGGGTAGACTAACAGGTAGCTTTCACAGGAGACATCAGATGCAGTTTTTCCGTAAGATGCTGAAGGACAGCAAGGGCGCCACCGCCATTGAATATGGCCTGATCGCGGCCCTGATCGCCGTTGCCGCCATCACCGCGATGGGATCGGTTGGCAATAGCTTGAAGAACACCTTCAACAACGTCAACAACGAGTTGTAAGACTATTACGACGCGGGATCTAAGGAGGCGGCGGGGTCACCCGCCGCCTTTTTCATGAACCGTACGTGACGATCTTGACCTTGCCGCCAGGCGTCAGTGAAGCATTTTCCTTGAGCCCGTTCAGCACAAGGAAGCGCTGGAGCTTGTAATCGTCATAGGCCATGCGCGATGACAGGGATTGCGCCGTGTCTCCGGCCTTCACCGTCACCACTGAAATCCTGCGCGCCTTGACCGCCGCCGCTTCCTGCGCGTTTATCCGCTGGAAGGATTGTACCATGCCTCCGAACGGCCCAAGCCCTTGACCGGCCGGCGTCAGCATCACGAAATGAAACGCCTGACTTGGACCGGTTTCATAGGCGAACACGGTCACGTCCACCTGGCCGGACTGGCTGTTGGCCCGGACCGTGGCGTAGGCGGCCCGAACGCCGTTGACGGTCGTACGCGTGGGCGTGACGGAAGGCGCGCTTCCGCTGCCGGCGATAGCCTGAAATGCTGACGCCACATAGGCGTCAAGATTCCCCGAATAGCTCCCGCCGGTGAACTGTGCCTGGCCACCCGATCCGGTAATCGTGACCGCTTGCGTACCGTTCACCATCGCGTAGCCCGTAGGGCTGGTGAAAGAGAGACGCAGCGCCGGATGAACAAACCGGGTACCATTGATAACGCCTTGGGCGGGATCATCGCCATATGTCACGCCGTTCAGCGCATTGAGAAACACGTCGCGGTTCCGCAATGTGCTGGTGGCGCCAACCTCCCTCGCCTTGGTGAGCGCCCGCGTGACACGCGACGCCGGGTCGGGATGGGTGCTGGCCCATTCGGGCACGGCGTTTGCCTTGCCCGCCGTTCGCGCCTCCAGCGCGCTGTCTGCGGCCAATGAGGCAAGCATGCTCGACAGCGCAGCAGGATCGTACCCGGCCTTGCTCAGATAGCGGATACCGAGATCGTCAGCCTCATATTCCTGCGCACGCGAAAAGCTCAGCGTCAAAAGCTGGGTACCGGTGCCGATACCTTGCTGAAGCAAGCCGCCGAGCCCGCTGTTGCCTAATATCGCGCCGGTAAGGATTTGTAACAGTGCGCCGCCGACTGCGTTTCGCGTAGCTGCCTGCTGTCTCCTTTGCCCATGAAGAGCAGCGACATGGCCGACCTCATGGCCCAGCACGCCTGCCATCTCGGCCTCGTCGTTGCATAATGCCATCAACTGACGCGTGATGTAGATATAGCCGCCCGGCGTGGCGAATGCGTTGTTGACCGAGGAATTGAGCAACGTGACATCGAAGTCGCTCGCCGCGCTCGATAGGCTGGACTGCACGGCGATCTTCCGGCCCACGCTGGCGACGTAGCCCGCCTGCGGTCCGGCATAGGCGCCGCCGAACTCTTGCAGCAATTCTGGCTTAGCCTGTGCGCCTTGCTGCCTGTCGGACTGGCTGATGCTTGTGGCCATCGGGATCGACCCGCTGCCAGTACCTGTCTCAGGACCGCAGCCCGCAAGCAGCGCGAGGATAGCCGCAGCTGGAGCAAGTATGACCCTCATATCAAGCTCTCTCCTGATACTTCATGCCAGCCCAATCAACGAATTGTGCGGCCCATCGTTCCGCCAAGTCAATCCGGGAAATTAACGGCCCATGGCCAGGAACTTGTCGGCCCTGCCCCTGCGCAGCGTCGGGGCATCCATTTTGGAGAGGCTGTCCAGTTCCTCGGCGATGGCTTTTCCAAGAAACTCGATCGCCTTTGCCGGGTCGCGATGCGCGCCGCCAAACGGCTCAGGGACGATGCGGTCGATCACCTTCAGGGCCTTGAGATCCTGCGCCGTCACCTGCATCGCCGTGGCGGCCTCACTCGCCTTTTCGGCGGTCCGCCAGAGAATGGAGGCGCAGCCCTCAGGCGAGATCACGCTGTAAACCGCGTGTTCGAACATCAGCACGCGGTTCGCCGCCGCCAGCGCGACCGCTCCGCCCGATCCGCCCTCGCCGACGATGGCCGCAACCATGGGAACACCCAGCGCAAGACACTGCTCGGTCGATCGGGCGATGGCCTCGGCCTGGCCGCGTTCTTCCGCCTGCACCCCCGGAAATGCGCCCGACGTATCGACCAGGGTCACCACGGGCAGACCGAAGCGATCCGCAAGCTGCATCAGGCGGATCGCCTTGCGATAGCCTTCGGGCTTTCCCATCCCGAAATTATGCTTCAGGCGGCTTGCCGTATCCTCGCCCTTTTCATGGCCGATGACCATCACTCGCCGTTTGCCTATGCGCGCAAAGCCACCGAGAATCGCCTGGTCGTCCGAAAACGCGCGATCGCCCGCCAGCGGTAGAAATTCGTCAAATAGCCCATCAACATAGTGCTTAAAATGAGGCCTTTGCGGATGCCGCGCGATCAACGTCTTCTGCCACGGCGTAAGTTTCGCGTAGATATCCTTCAACATCTTCTGCGAACGTTGCTGAAGCTTCGCGATTTCGGTGTCCATATTGATCTCGCCGGACTGCGCGGTGTCGCGAAGTTCGGAGATTCTGGCTTCCAGCGCGGCGACGGGCTTCTCGAAATCAAGAAATGTGACCATGACGCTGGCGTTAGGGCCGCTCGCGCCGGAGGTCAACGAGCGGATGGCGACGGTTGACCAATTCCACCAGATGAGCGCTGTCGACATGGGTATAAATCTGCGTCGTGGCGATATCGGCGTGACCCAGCATCGTCTGCAGCGCCCTGAGGTCCGCTCCGCCGGAAAGAAGATGCGTCGCGAACGCATGGCGCAGGACATGGGGACTGAGGCGTTCGGAGGCGATTCCGGCGGCCGCGCCCAGTTCCCGCACCATCTGGAACAGGCGAACCCGGCTCAGATATGCCTTGCCGGAAGGGAACAGCCACACGCTGCCCGCAGGAACATGTCTTGCCCACCGGGCAATCGCCGCACGGGCGCGATCCGAAACCGGAACCAGCCTTTCCCGCCCGCCCTTTCCCTTCAAAATCAGGAAGGGCC
>DASULD010000057.1:0-11960 GCA_036278355.1 Sphingobium sp. | reverse complement strand
GCCATTCTGCACCTGATAGCGCAGTTCGCCGACGGTCTTGTGGAAGTTCGACGTGCCGATGAAGTTGAAGTCCTTTCCGCCCAGGTCGACCTGACTGAGGCTGATCTTGTCGGTACCCCTGACGAAGTCGGTGATCTGATCTACGCTTTTCGTAGCGAAATCCCAGGTGCGGAACAGGAACACATCCTTGCCGGCTCCGCCCGTCATCACGTCGTTGCCCGCGCCACCTTCCAGGCGGTCAACGCCGACACCGCCATTCAATATGTCGTTGCCGACCCCACCGCTCAGGACATCATTGCCAGCGTCGCCGAACAGCTTGTCGTTGCCGTCTTCTCCACGCAGATCGTCATTGCCGTTACCGCCGTAGACCAGATCGTCGCCAAGCCGGCCCTGAACCACGTCGTTGCCGTCCATGCCGTAGATGGTGTCGATGCCCGAGGACCCGACGATGCGGTTGTCGAGCGTATTGCCCGTGCCCTTGAGACCCGCGACATCGAGGTAGAGTTCCTCGACATTGGCGCCAAGCGTATAGTCGATGAAGGCATGAACGGTGTCCCTACCGCCGCTGACCGCCTCGCTAACGAGATCGTTGAGCGAGCGGACAAAATACACGTCATCGCCGCTGCCGCCGGGCAAGGTTTGCGGCGTAGTGGTGGTGGTGCCCCCAGTGGTCGTGCCCGTACCGCCGGTCGTTGTGGACCCGCCGGTGTCGGGGGCAGTGGTCGTATCGGTGGGCGGCGGAGGCGTGGTGGTGGTCCCGGTGGTGGGAGTGCTCGTCGTCGGCGAAGTAGGTGACGTCACGCCCGTCAACAGGCTGGTGTCATATGTAAGGCCCAGCGTTTGCAGCAGGCCGAGATCGGTCCCGCCCAATGCCGAGGAGAAACCGGCATGCTTCGACAGCCAGTTCGTTACCCACGCGGACCCGCCGTCCGAAATTTCGGGGATCAGCGTGTTGCCGTTGGTCCCCGCCTGCGTGCTCAAACCAGATGACCAGAAGGTCGAGGCGTTGTTGGCCACGTTCAGATTGGTGCTGAGGTCCGCACGGATCCAGGAGCGTTCGCCCACGAAGCCCGCAACGACGTTGTCGGAGATCGTGCCGCCCTGAACATGATTGACAGCGATACCGTTATACCGCCCGCCGGTGATCATGTTGCCGGTGATCGTCACATTCAGGAAGGGCAGATTGCCGACCTCGTCGCGCATGAACACGCCCTGGATCGGTCCGCCCTGACCCCGCACGACCAGGTTGTCGGTGATCTTGATGTTCGTTGCCGAGCCCGACGTATTGCCCGTCCAGAGCTGAATGGCGTCGGGATGGTCCAGTGCTGCCGGATAGAAATCGGTAAACGTGTTCTTCGTCACCAGGAGATCGGAATTGCCCCCGCCGCGAACCCCATCCATCCTCATGTCATGGAAGTAGTTGTTGGAAACCGTCAGCCCCTTGGTGTCGAGCATGCTGAGGCCGGTGAAGCCATGGTAGAACTCGGAATTGCTTACCGTGACATTGGTGCTGCTCCGCACCATCATCAGTTGCGATTCCATCCCGGAACCGATGTTGTTGGGTCCGTGAACCGTCAGGTGATCGAGCACGATATTGCTCGATCCCAGCACCAGAAACTTGTTGTTGGTGTTGGCCACGGGGTTATTCAGGTCAAGGTGCGAAAAAGTGAAGCCGCTGCTGCTATTGACCTGCAGCCCGTTGATGACAGCTTTACTGTTGGGATCGGCCGATGTAATGGTGACGTTCCCGGCAATCTTGATGCCCTTGATAAGAACGTTCGCGTAATTTCCGGCCGCGAGTTGAACGGTGTCGCCGCTTTGAACCTTCGACAGTGTAGACGTCAGTTCGGACGCTGATTTGACAGTGTATATAGTCACGAGTAGCCCTCCGCTAGCCGATCGGCGCTGCCCCCACGCACACACGGCACCAGTTGAATGAAGGCGAATTTAACGGTTAGCTGTTGAGCCCCGCCTTACACCAATGGTTAAGAAGGCGGTCATTATGGGGCCGAATTATTACTGCGAAAGACACGACGACAGGCGCCCCGCCACGCAGACGAAACCGTTATAATTCACGAAGTTAGATAGGCCGGGCATTCCCGGCCCGTGCAATCAGAGCATAAAGTCTTTCGCTCCGACGGCATGAACGCCGCGCAAGGAAAATTCGATATCCGCCGCGCCGTCCCCGTCTAGATCCGCCTGGACGGTCATGCCGGCCGCCGCATCCACAACCCGAACCTCGCCAGCCTTGTCGCTGAACGCCGCCTTTCCGATGAAGGAAAGCCCCTGCATGACCGCGGCGTCATGCGAGATCACGATCTTGTCGATGCCGGTCTGGAAATCCGTAATCTCGTCGATGTCATCATTACCATGGTGATGCGCCGCGAAAACGAAGGTGTCCGCTCCGCCGCCTCCGGTCAGCAGGTCTTTCCCGCGTCCACCTTCAAGCACGTCATCCCCGGCCCCTCCGTCGAGTGCATCATCGCCCCGGTTGCCGCGAATATGGTTGTCCCCTGCATCGCCGACGATCGTATCATCACCGCGTCCGCCGTCATGGTCGGTGCGGTTCACACCGTTGGGAACGGTGTTACCGGCGTCGCCGCTTTCTGACGCACCTTCAAGCGCATCAGGCGCGGAACCGTCGCTATGCTGGGCTGCGACAGAATCAGAGACATCTCCGTCGGCCAGCGCTGTCTGTCGCACATTGTCGTCCCCGCGTGGCCGCGGTGCATCGTCGTCGCCCTGCGTGGGGGGAGGCGTAGACCCAGGAGGCGGAGCGACGACCGGCGGCAAGGTCGGATAGCTTCCCCCGCCCGCCGGCGCCGAGGCGGGTGCACCATTCCAGTGCAGCGTGGAAAGAACCGAAGGATCATTGGCGGACCAAGTGGAGATGAATGTCGGATGCTGAGACAGCCACTGGTTGATAATGCCCACGCCCTGATCGGTAGCCGAGGCAATGGACGCATTACCGTTTTGGCCCACCGCCGCTTTAAGCACGCCGGAATATTGCGAGGCTTCGTTGCCCTGTACCACCATACCGGTGGCATTGCTGGTCCGGATCCAGGATACCTGATCGCTGAACCCCTGAACGATGTTGTCCGCGATATAGCCATTGCGCACGCCGCTTACGGCGATCCCGTTGTACCGGCCGCCTGCCACGACATTGTCCGCTATCAGCACGTTTGTAAAAGGCAGCGTTCCGCCGATATCCCGCAGGAAGACACCCTGTATCGGGCCGCCGGTGCCACGCAGCACCACGTTCGATTCGATGATGATGTTGCTGACAGGCTGAGACGTGTTCCGTGTCCACAGCTGAATCGCGTCGGGATGATCAAGCGGCGCAGGATGGAAATCCGTAAAGACGTTCCCCCGGATCGTCAGGTCGGAGTTCCCCCCGCCCCGCACGCCGTCGGAACGAAGCGCGTGGAAATAATTGTCCTGGACCGTGACAAAATTGCTGTTGAGGACACTGAGGCCGTGCGCGCCCATCGAAAATTCGCTGTTCAGGACTTTCACGTCCGTGCTGTTGCGAATAAACATCAGCCGCGCCTGCAATGCCGCAGCCATGGTGCCGGTTCCGTGAATATCCAGGTGATCCAGCGTGATGTTGGAAGATGCCACGACCTGAAAGGCAAGGTCCACGTTTCTGGTATTGGAGAGGTCGAGACTGCTGAATGTCAGGCCGTCGCAATTGTTAAGCCGCAAATCGGTCAGCACTGCGGGATTTTTCGGGTCCGCCGAGGTGACGGTCACGCCCTGCGAGAAACTGAGGCCCTTGAAGTTCAGGCCACTGTAAACGCCAGGGGAGAGTTTGATCACATCCCCGTCAGCGGCGAATTGAAGCGCCTGGGATAATGCTTGAGACGAACCTACGGTAACAACTGTCACTTAAAACCTCCAGCTATGCTGGGGCATCCGCGTGACGATGACAAGACCGAGCAATCACCGGCGCAACACGCCACTGACAATTCCCGAATCTCTGATGCATTCGCTCCAAAGATCGACCCGCTATCGCCCTCGCCTGCACGACAGCCCTCCGCCACCGTGCCAGACCCCGCTTATTGATCGAATGACAGCCACCCCTTGCTGACGGTTCCTGTGTCAGGATGCCGACGCGTTAACCATTTTCGACAAGGCCCGCATAAACACTTCATCGCGCAATGCTCCAGCTTTTCGGTGAAACGCGGCACACGCGCCGCGAACCGAGTCGAAACGGCATATCCGCGCTGTTTTTGGGCGTAAAACCGCGCTCAGCAGACATTTCGGACCATTTTTCAGACAAACGACTTCCCCCGAGCCAGGTCGCTGGTGTGAATGCGCCCCGCTATGGCTGCTGAAAATCTTAGCGGAAAATTTGCTATAATTCTGTAAAGCCCAAACAGCGAATCGACAGGGCGTGTCCCGCATTCATGATCTTGCCATTCACCAGCGACGAGGCGCGCCGTGCCGCGCGGGAAGTTCGCCCTGCGGTTGCAGGAATAGCAGTCACGTCCTTTGTGATTGCCCTGTTTCCGGTGGCGGTTGCGCTCTATCTGCTGCTGCTGTTCGACGTGGCAATTCCGGGCCGGAGTGTCGGGACACTGATCGGCATATCCCTGCTTATGCTCGGACTGGTCGGAATTCACGCCGTCCTGCGTTTGTTGCGGCGACGCATGTTGGGCCATGTGCAGGATATCGTCGTGGTGCAGATGCTCTCGCGCCTGGACGAAGCGGCCGCGCAAGTCGCAAGCGCCAGCGATCATGCGCATGGCGATGGTGACCAGGCGGGGCGCGACATGGACGCGATACGCCAGTTCCTCAAAGGCCCGGCAGCAGCAGCCTGGCTTGATATCGCTGCGTTCCCCGTATTGCTGCTGACGATGCTGATCCTTCACGGCTGGCTCGCGGTCAGCTTGATCCTGTTCGCCATTATATTGACCGCCTTGCTGTTTCGCACGGTCCAGTTGCTGGAGCAGCCGACGCGAGACGTGGTGCCGTTGCTCGCCCGCCGACATACCGTTGCAACGCTCGGCCGGTCACACCGCGACATCATCACCGGCCTGGGCATGCGACAGCACGCCCGCCGCGTGTGGATGCTCATCAACGCCTCATTGTCGCGCGTGCTCGATAATGCCGGGCGCCACCACCTGCTGATGCTGACGATTGTCCGGACAGTATTGTTCGCGGCCTTCGGCACGGCGCTTACGATCGGCGGCGCGCTCGCCATCAACGACCGCGCCAGCTCCGGTGTCGTGTTCGCGGCCGCCATGCTGACGTGGCTGGCACTGGAACCACTGGTACGCGCGAACGCGGGCGCGGCCGCCCTTGTCGCCGCTCGACAGGGCTGGACACGCATCGATACGCTGCTTCATTCCGTGCCGGCCGAAACCGCGACGATCGAGCTGCCCGCGCCCAGCCGCAAGATCGACTGCGAAACGATTGTCGTGGTTCATCCCGGCGCACGCAAACCCACCATTCAGGGCGTGAGCTTCAGCCTGCAGGCGGGCGACGTTCTCGCGGTCGTGGGCTCGGCAGGATCGGGCAAGTCGACGATTATCCGCGCAATCGGGGGAGCTATACCGGTTACGCGCGGGAAAATCCGTCTTGACGATGCCGCGCTCGACCAGTGGGGCGAAGACAGGCTGGCCGCACATGTCGGCTTCCTGCCTCAATCGATCCAGCTCATCGACGGATCGGTTGCAGAGAATATTGCCCGGTTCGACCCGGATGCAGACCCGCAGACAGTCGTCGCGGCCGCCCAGGCGGCCGGCGCCCATGAGATGATAGTGCGCCTGCCCGAGGGCTATAACACGGTGGTGGGACATAATGGCGCGCGCCTGGCGCTGTCCCAGGCGCAACGGATAGGCTTTGCCCGCGCACTGTACGGCTCGCCTTTTCTGCTAGCCCTTGACGAGCCGACAGCGTTTGTCGATCTTCACGGCGAGCAGGCGTTCATCGCCAGCATAGAGGGGGCGCGTGAACGGGGTGCGATCGTCGTTCTCGCCGGCAACGCCAACAGCCTGGTACAAGTAGCCACTCACGTCCTGGTCCTGCGGGACGGTATGGCCGTCGAATTCGGGGCGAAGGAAGAGGTACGCCAGCGCATGGCCGAACGGCGCAAGCGCATGCGGGTGCCCGCACAAGACAAGACGGAAGAACAGGGGAACGAGGCAACCCAACCGGATACAGAAACGGAAACATCGTCATGAGTTATCAGCTTCCCGCAACCGTCAGCATGAGCGATGAGCTCATCCCGGTGCTGGAGGATCCGCAAGAGGGGCTGCGCCGCAGCTTCCGCATGGGCCTCATCACCATCGGCATCCTGATCTTCGGCCTGTTCGCGCTCTCTGCGCTGATCGGCACGCGCGGCGCGGTTGTCGGCAGCGGTGAGGTCACGGTGGCATCACGGGTCAAGAAAATAGCTCATCCCACCGGCGGCGTGATCGCGGCAGTCAACGTCCGGGAGGGGCAGCGCGTGAAGAAAGGCGATGTTCTGATGCGCCTTGACGATACCGTGGCCGGCGCCAGCGCCAGTGCGGCGGGAAACACCTTTGAACAACTTGCCGCGGCGGCTGCCCGTCTTGAGGCTGAGCGGGACGGCACACCGGACCCTCGCTTCCCGGCAGTGCTGACCCAGAATCCCTCTCCTGCCAAGCAGGCCGCGATGGACGAGGCGCGGGGTCTTTTCATGCTGCGACGCAGCGCTCACCAAAATGAGCTGGCGCAGATCGAGGAACGGATCCGCCAGACGCAGCAGGAGATCAACTCCCTCCACGCCCAACGCGCGGCCGCGCAAAAGCAGGTACAGCTGGTGAGGCCTGAGCTGGAAGGTCTGCGATCCCTGCGCGACCGCCAGCTTGTCACCGTAAACCGCCTCAATCAGATCGAGCGCACCGCCGTCGACCTGCAGGGCACGGTCGCCTCTTACGATGCGCAGGTCGCGCAGGCACGGGCCCGCATTGCCGAGCTGCGCCAGTCGGCGATGCAGCTCATGCAAAATTTCCGCACGCAAGCAGGCGTGGAGCTGGTCGACGTGCAGACTCGCCTTAACGACTCGCGGGTCCAGTCGGCCTCGGCGTCCGACGCCTACAACCGCAGCCTGGTGCGCGCGCCCTATGATGGCGTGGTCGAGAAAATGGCATATACCACGGTCGGAGGCGTGATCCCGCCGATGGAAACGATCATGGAGATCGTGCCGACCCAGGATGCCCTTACGATCGAGGCGAAGGTCAGCCCCTATGACATCGACCAGCTTGGTATCGGCCAGGCCGCTACGATGCGCTTTTCGGCGTTCAACGCGCAAACGACGCCGCAGATCAACGGCAAGCTGGGCCACATCTCTTCAGAGCGCGTGAACGACGAACGGACCGGCCAGAGCTGGTACAAGGTCCAGGTGGAGGTCAGCGACAAGGAACGCCACCGTCTGGGCAACCTGAAGCTGATCCCCGGCATGCCGGTCGAAGTGTTCATCCAGACTCGGGAACGTTCGCTGCTGTCCTACATCACCAAACCGCTGCGCGACCAGTTCAGCAGAGCATTCCGCGAGAACTGAGAAACCCCGCGATTCGGCCGGGGCAACAAGATCGTAGGGCAGATCAAGATTTCGTCGCAGGACGCCCCGGATTTTACCGGATCGAAACATCATTAATGCACTTGTGACTTTGACGCGCTTCTATAGGCGGGATAGATGCTGCTGTCGCTTGTGCGGCGCAGCGCAAACGGAGGAGATCGACCTTGCGGATTACGATGATCGGTTCGGGCTATGTGGGGCTGGTGTCCGGCGCCTGTTTTGCCGACTTCGGCCATGACGTGATCTGCGTGGACAAGGACGCTGGCAAGATCGATGCGTTGCTCGCCGGACGCATGCCGATCTACGAGCCGGGACTTGATCACCTCGTGTCGACCAACGTCGCCTCCGGTCGCCTCACCTTCACAACCGATCTTGCCCCCGCCGTCGCCGACGCCGAAGCGGTGTTCATCGCCGTCGGTACTCCGTCGCGTCGCGGCGATGGCCACGCCGACCTGAGCTATGTTCACGCCGCCGCGGCAGAAGTGGCCAAGGCGATCAAGGGGTTCACCGTGATCGTCGACAAATCGACTGTCCCGGTCGGAACCGGCGATGAGGTCGAGCGCATCATCCAGAGCACGAATCCGGATGCGGATTTCGCCGTCGTGTCCAATCCGGAATTTCTGCGTGAAGGCGCCGCGATCGACGATTTCAAGCGTCCGGATCGCATTGTCATTGGTAGTGACGACGCGCGCGCGATCGAGGTCATGCGGGAAATCTATCGCCCGCTTCACCTCAACAAGTCACCGATCGTCGAGATGAGCCGCCGGGGTGCGGAGCTGACCAAATATGCGGCCAACGCCTTCCTGGCGGTCAAGATCACCTTCATCAACGAAATTGCGGACCTGTGCGAGAAGGTCGGCGCCGATGTGCAGGACGTTGCGCGCGGCATCGGCCTCGATGGCCGAATCGGTTCGAAGTTCCTCCATGCGGGGCCGGGCTATGGCGGTTCCTGCTTCCCCAAGGATACGCTCGCCCTGCTCAAGACGAGCCAGGATTATGACGCGCCGCAACGGATCGTGGAGGCGGTCGTCGCCGTCAACGACAATCGCAAGCGGGCGATGGGCCGCAAGGTCATTCAGGCTTGTGGAGGCGAGGTGCGCGGCAAGACGGTCGCCCTGTTGGGATTGACCTTCAAACCCAACACCGACGACATGCGCGACAGCCCGTCGATCGCCGTGGTCCGCACGTTGCAGGACGCTGGCGCAACTGTCCGCGCCTACGATCCGGAAGGCATGGAGCAGGCGAAGCTGGTGCTGGACAACGTCACCTATTGCCAGAGCAGCTATGAAGCGATGGACGGCGCCGATGCGCTGGTGATCGTGACCGAATGGGATGCTTTCCGCGCGCTGGACCTCAATCGGGCGAAAAGCCTGCTCAAGGAGCCGATTCTGGTCGACCTGCGCAACATCTATCCGCGCGAGGCGGTGGAAAAGGCCGGCTTCCGCTACACCTCCGTCGGCCGGTAAGCGATCGATGGGCGCCAGCTCGCCTGTTCTGGTGACCGGAGCGGCGGGGTTCATCGGTCATGCCACGACGCAGCGCCTGCTCGACAGGGGCGAGGCGGTGATCGGCATCGACATCCTCAACGACTATTATGACCCCGCGCTCAAGCAAGCCCGGCTGGCGACGCTGACGGGCCGGGAGGGATTCGCATTCCACCGCGCGGATGTCGCGGATGCCGCAGCGGTTGCGCGCCTCGTCCAGGACAATGGCGTGCGGCGCGTGGTCCATCTCGCGGCGCAGGCGGGCGTGCGGTACAGCATCGATAACCCGTTCGCCTATCAGCACAGCAATGTCGCCGGGCACCTCTCGATCCTGGAGGCGTGCCGCCACGCCGAGGGTTTTGAGCATCTGGTCTACGCCTCGACCAGTTCGGTTTACGGCGACAAGCCGATGGGGGGCGCCAGCTTTCGCGAGGACGATCGGGCGGCGAGCCCCGTCTCGCTCTATGCCGCCACCAAACGGGCCTGCGAACTGATGAGCGAGAGCTATGCGACGCTCTATGGCTTTCCGCAGACGGGCCTGCGCTTCTTCACGGTCTATGGCCCGTGGGGACGGCCGGACATGGCCTATTTCAGCTTCACGCGGAAAATCCTGGCCGGGGAGCCGATCGAGGTGTTCGGCGAAGGGAAGATGGCCCGCGACTTCACCTATATCGACGATATCGTCGATGGCATCGTCGGCGCGCTCGACCGGCCATCCGGGCGCGGCGAGAACCGCATCCTGAATATCGGGGACAGCAAGCCTGTCGGCCTTTTGGACATGATCGAGACTCTGGAGCGCGCGATCGGCAGAAAAGCCGAAAAGATCATGCGGCCGATGCAGCCGGGCGACGTCACCGCGACCTTCGCCGACATATCCCGCCTTCATGCGCTGACCGGCTATGCGCCCAAGGTCATGCTGGCCGAGGGGCTGGAGCGCTTTGCCGCCTGGTACAAGGGCCATTACGGCAAGAACTGACGCCCTGGCGGTCCGGCCGGGAACGACAACGCCGACACGCCGCCGCCATCCTGCGCCGAACGGCCCCGTCCCGTCGCCGGAATGTCCAAGCGAGGAGCAAAGACAGGACGGGCTTAAAGTGCACTGTCACCGTAGTTCATAAGGTTTGCCATCCGGGTGACTTCCCCACCGGCTCGATGTCATCATATCGATGAAAGTGAACTTCTTTCACCCAACCGGGCATGTCATCTCGACGGGCACAGGCATACTAGCGTGTAACGGCGTTGCTTGCCCAAGAAGTGTGAATAGTGCCCCAGCAGCGATAAGGTAGAACACATAGCGCTCCTACCTCTATTTCGCGTCAGGCTTGACGTAGATCGGCCCTAATGCTGCCTGCACATCAGTTGCTTGAATGATGTCCGCGCTTACTTTGGAAGTAGAGAGATCAACAAATTCGATCTTCAATTGCGTACTGTGGCCCATAATCTTCGTTGGCCCAACCTCCTTGCCATACATCGTCATCGTCGATGTTCGCACAAAGTCATTGTTGCTAATGATCCGAAACGCCGATTTACCTTGCTCTGTGGTCAGATCGGCGGTCCTCAACAAAGCCATTTCGCCGATAGCAAATGGGTGGGATTTGTTACCATAAAAGCTGACATCGGCGGTCTTGCCATCCTTCGCGACTTTGACCGAAAAGCCGTTGGCTTTCAGAAATTTAACGGCAGATTTGTAAGGGTTGGCCAGCATTACCTCTTCATGGTCGGGTATCTCGTCCAAAAGCTCAGCTGGATTGAATTTTGAAACGTAGCGCTCGTTGCTGTCGAGCAGAAATTGCTCTTCTACCTGTGTAAGCAACGATTGAAGACGAGTGCGGCTGTCAGGCGGCAGCTTCTCTATCGTCGTGCGTATAAGAGCCAGGGTCGCTTGGCTGAAGGGCATTCTAGGTAATGCTTCTATCTTTTTTGCGGCGCCTTCAGCATCTCCTTTGCCCACGAGAGAAGCGGCTTCAAACAAGCCTGCCCACTCATAAAGCTCCGCAATCTGCTCATCCGGCTTCATGGCTATATTGAAGTCCCGCTCAAAACGATTGGCTTCATGGGGTGTGTTGATGCCCTCCTTTGCCTTTGCGAGCCATGCATCGGCAAGGTCTGTGTGCGCTGTGACATAAGCGGCAATAACTGCCTGAGCGGTACGGCCAATGTTTACGCCCTTAACCGGAATGCCCGGTGCGCCCGTCACTCGGACATTGGGCACATTGACATAGGCTTGACCGATCTCGCCCGGCGCAGGTTTCACAGTCTGCCAGTCGGCGAGCGCATCTTTCCAATCGCCCGCACGAATAAGATTGATTGCGCGCTTCTCGAAATAATCGGGGTCCAGCCGCACAAGATTGTCCCACAAGGGTTTCTCGCCGGACGGAATTTTGGTCCGCAGTGACGAAAGCGCGAATGCAAACTGCGCCACCCGAAGACTCCAAGGCCGGGCCTGCGTCGCCTTGTACGCGGCAGCAGCTGCATCATCGCGGCGTCCAGCCTCCATATAGGCCAACGCACGAAGCATATTGAGTGACACCGCGAAGCTGCGCGAATAGGCGACGTCCGGCTTTTCGATTGCCGCGATCGCGTCAAGGTCGGCAAGAGCGCTCTTATGCCTTTTGACTGCAACGTAGAATTTTGCTCTCGATCTCAGCAACGCGGCGCGGCGTTCCCATCCCGCATCGGCGGCCAAAGCGTCGAGCGCGGCTGTGCATTGATCTATCCCCTCCGCCGGGGATATTTTCTGAGGAACGACCCGAGCCACTAACAATCCCATTAATGGGTTCGACTTTGCCGATACCGGGCTATCGCCACAGCCTGTCCAGACGCTGGGCTGTGTCTCTTCCTTCGCCTGTGAGATCGACGGCAACCCAGAAATTACCGTTAGAATGGCAGCACTAACCAAATACCGGATCATTTATCCTCCCCCACCT
>DASULD010000056.1:0-22536 GCA_036278355.1 Sphingobium sp. | reverse complement strand
TCGCCGTCGGCCTCGGTTATGGCATGAGCCTTCCCGACAGCATCGCCCGCGCCCGCCGCTATGTCCGTGCCGCTTTGCTTGGCGCGCCGGGGCTGGGGCGGGGGCATGGCCCGGTGGGGTTTGCGGTGGAGGCGTTTCAATAAACGTTGGGGAGTACTGCGGTGAGGGATGTTGGCGCAATAATTTCGGCTTTGTTTGGGATGGTATCGGCTATTACCGGCTCAACCGCTCAGGCTCAGCATCCGCTCGTTTTGCAAAAATTTAGTGCGTTGAATGCCGCAACTCCACAACCACCTGATGAGGTTCTGCTAGCTCAGGTAAAACTAGCCGCGCAGCGCATTTATCCGGAAAACGGCCGGTGTTTGGAACGTGGGGTCACTCTCGTTGCGGCGCAGCCGGCCACCGCAGATCGTTACGTTTCCACAGAAGCGCTGTACAACCGTCTGCGGAACGCCTGGACCGTTACCGTGCGCCATCAAGGGTGCGATCCGGCAAACGTCCGCTATATGGTGATCGAGGGTCTCGACGGACAGATGAACACAATCCGCGTCAATCGCGGTGTCTCCTATGCGCACGATTCACTGATTGGCGATACGTTGCCTATGGTGATGATTGCGGCAGACGCTAAATTTTCGCAGGCCGGTGTGACTTGCGGCGGCGACGCCAAGGCTCGACTCGGTGTAATCAGAATTGAAAAGGAAGAAGCAGGTTTGCAAGCTGCCGTCTTCGGTGTTCGATATTCTGGCTCTTGGTCGGAAATATGGCCCATCGAAAAATGCGGCTACGTCATCGATTTGCCCGTTTCCTTTACGGCGGATGGAGACGGAGGAGCATATTACAGGGTTCGCGTAAGCCCTGATTTGCGACCTTCGCAGATCGGCAAATGATCGCGGGCGTTGATGAGGCGGGCAGGGGGCCGCTCGCCGGCCCGGTGGTGGCCGCGGCGGTGATCCTCTGCAAGCCGCGACCAGCCGGCATTGATGACTCCAAGAAGCTGCCCGAACAAAAACGTGCACAGGTCGCCGAAGCGATCCGCCGCCGTTGTCATTGGGGCGTAGGCGTTGTCGGCGTGGACGAGATCGACCGTCTCAACATATTCGGCGCGACCATGCTGGCGATGACTCTCGCGGTGGAAGCGCTGTGCGCAAAGATCGGCTGCGATCCTGTGGAGGTTCTCGTGGACGGAAACCTGACGCCGCACGGGCGCCGCGCCGAATGGCGCTGGAAAGCGCGGGCAATCGTCGCCGGAGATGCGAGCGAACCCTGCATTTCGGCCGCATCCATCATCGCAAAGGAACATCGTGACGGGTTGATGCGGGCGGCCGCGCTCGACCACCCGCATTATGGCTGGGAACGCAACAAGGGCTACGGCACACCCGATCATCTGGCAGCGTTGCGCGATCATGGGCCGAGCCCGCTCCATCGCCGTAGCTTCGCGCCGGTCGCGCAGTTTCATCTGCTTTGAACGATTTTCTTTTCCGCCCCCTCATCTGAGTCTTTTGCGCCACACCACCAGATGTTGAGTCCCGTGGGCCGCGTCGGACTCAATATCTCGCCCTGTTCACGTTCCGGACTCAGAACGCATGACAGTTAATTGAAAATTAACCATAGTTACCGACCTTGACGCGTCCCGGCGGCGGCAACATGCCGGTGTCTTGTCCGATAAGGAGAAGAACAAATGGGTGTGATGGAGCGGGTTCGGGTCCGAACTGCAAGGCCAGTGAAGGCCCCCCGTGGCGCCCCCGCGCCTGACATCGTGACCGATCGGCTGATCCGTGGCGACTGCATTGCCGAAATGCGCAGGCTGCCGGACGCATGCATCGACATGATCTTTGCCGATCCGCCCTATAATCTCCAGCTGGGCGGCGACCTGTCCCGCCCGGACGGCAGCCATGTCGACGCGGTGACCGACGATTGGGACAAGTTCGACAGCTTTGCCGCCTATGACGCCTTCACGCGGGAATGGCTGGCGCAGGCCCGGCGTATCCTGAAGCCCACCGGCACCATCTGGGTTATCGGCAGCTATCACAACATCTTCCGCGTCGGCGCGACGATGCAGGATCAGGGTTTCTGGATCCTCAACGACATCATCTGGCGCAAGGCGAACCCCATGCCCAATTTCAAGGGTACGCGCTTTACCAACGCGCACGAGACGCTGATCTGGGCCAGCCAGGGCGAGAACGCCCGCTATACGTTCAACTATCGCGCGATGAAGACGCTGAACGACGAGCTTCAGATGCGATCCGACTGGGTGCTGCCGATCTGCAGCGGGCAGGAACGGCTGAAAAAAGGTGGCACGAAAGTTCATCCGACGCAGAAGCCCGAGGCGCTGCTCTACCGCGTGATGCTCGCGTGCACGAAGCCGGGCGATGTGGTGCTTGATCCGTTCTTCGGCACCGGCACGACGGGCGCGGTGGCAAAACGTCTGGGCCGGAAATGGATCGGGATCGAGCGTGAGGATGGCTATAGCGAGGCTGCGCTCGAGCGGATCGAGGCGGCGCTGCCGCTCGATGAAAGCGCGCTTTCCATCATGCAGAGCCCGAAGCAGCAGCCGAAGGTCTCGTTCGGGACGCTGGTGGAAACGGGCTACCTGTCACCCGGCGCGGTGCTGACCGACGCGAAGCGGCGCTGGAGGGCAGTCGTGCGCGCGGACGGATCGCTGCAATGCGACGCGGAAAGCGGTTCGATCCACGGCCTGGGCGCGAAACTCCAGGATGCGCCCAGCTGCAACGGCTGGACCTTCTGGCAGGTGGACACCGCGGATGGATTGAAGCCGATAGACAGCCTGCGCCAGACCTATCTGTTGGCGACGGAGCCTTGAGGGGCGCATGAGTGGCGGCGACATACGCTAACGGCTCGTCTGATCGGTGTACCACTCGTCATATCCCCGGCGACGAATGAGGCAGCCTGCGATTTTCGCAACGCCATAAAGCGTGACGGCGACAGGACGGAAGAAAATGAAGCGGAACAGGGCACGTTTCTGGCCTCGCGTCCGCGGTGCGGCCAGCCCCCTGGACACTAGTTGTCGCTGACCCTGCGACCATCGCGCCCGCACCATGATGAAAGAACGGAGGGTCCTTGGAGGACGAACAAGGACTAATTGGGTCGCCGAGATGCGCTTGCGGCCCATAGGTATCATGGCTTCGATGAAGCTGTCGTCGGCGATCAGGTTGGGAAAGTCCTGCCAACATGCCCGGCCTTCCGCGCTGACGCCCAGAACGTGATGAAAGGCCCCATGTCGTCCGTGCGGCAGATCGAGCCAGAGCGTCTGGACAAGCCGCGAGGCCCAGCTTGTTTCCGACAGATCGTACTCGATCACGGGTGAAACCAGCATGAGGTCAAGTGTCTTGAGCTCATCGGCCAAGACCGAAATTGCATGGCCGGAAATCAAGACATCCGCGTCGACATAGAATCGCGGGAATTTCTCCAGATGGCGCTCTCCCTCCCGAATGGCGAGCGCTTTCCCCCGGCCGCAACTTATTACTTTCGCTCGGTTACGAACGACTGAACGAAGTTTTTCTTCGCTGTCGTCGGTGCAACCGTTGCAGACAAAAACCACTTCAACGTCGCGCGCCAAACCATCGAGCAAGTATCTCGAGGTTTCTTCGATGCGGGCACTTTCGTTATAAACAGGCACGACTATGCTGAAACCCGTTTGCCGGGCATCAGTGCTCGAACTACGCCCTGCGGACATCGGAAAGAAAGAAAGTGAGCATTTGCTGATAAGCGGCAAGTCTCCGGCTGGCTTCGGACCGGGCGATCTGCACGTCGCGTTTCATGGCGGGAAGATCGCTCAGGGCCACCACAAGAATTCGCAGCGCCTCTTCGTCGCTCACTCCCCGGTGAGGAATAGTCCAGGGGTATCCCAAGGCAAGAAAGAGGTTCTCGAACTTAGGACTGTAGGAAACCGGAATGACCGGGACGCCTGCGCTCAGGCTCGCGATGCATGCGTGCATGCGCGATGCTATTACGGCATCCATTGCGCCTATATAGGATTTGGCTTCCCACGGAGTAGAAAACTTCGGCGCCACGATGAACGAAGGGTAACGCGCGGCAAATGCGTGAAGGACGTCCCCATCGTTATCAATCGGATCGGAAGAAAACACGTGTCCGAACAGATGAACCTCGAAGCGATCGCTGCTTTCCAGATAGGCGGCGATTTCGTGAACCAGTTTATGATAATCATATGCCGTCTGTATGCCGTATTCGCGCGGACGCTGGTTGTAGAGCAGGCCAGAGATATTGAGGCCGATCCGTACCCGGTCAGACACGGGAAGGGTAACGGGATCCGCATCCATCGCGAATGCGACATCGGTAGTCGTTAGCGGCCGGGTTGCCGAAGAAATCCTGACGATCAATTTGGCCGATTCATCGTCTCTCACAGAAACGGCGTGAACGCCCGACAACGCCAGGCGCGCCAATAAGCGGGTTACATGACTTTTGAACGGTCCTACAGTTTGCGGCGCAACCAAATATGGGGTTCCGGCGATCTTCGCGATGACCTTGGTAGCTATCTGACGCAGATAACGTTTCAGGCCGTATATATCGGAAAAGCCATCCCCTTCGCCTATATCCAGCAGGCAATCGACCGAGCGGATCCGGCGGAAATAACGGTGGGGAAGGAGCAATTCCAGATTGGTGAGTCCTACGACCTCATCGGCTTCCCAGATATAGCGTTCACCCGCTTGCTTGCCTTCGAAGATCACGAATCGTGGCGAAACGTTCGCATCAAGGGCAGCTTTGGTGACAATGCCAATATGACCCGCCGTCAGCGCGCCCACGCCCAGATTGCCAGAGTTGACTGTGTGCCAGACAAGGCCGATCCGCATCTCTGGATAAGGACCAGTTGACCTTCCGGTCATCGAGTCCGTTGCCACATTCCGGCCATTTCGGCGCACATCAAGATGGCGGCCCCCGGCCAGAAGCAGGGAGCCAACCCCAAATTGGCCAGAACGCTGCGTCCCTTGTCTGTCGTCATCAGTTCTGGATACCCCTGTCGTAACACGCGGTTGGAGGTCCTGTAACGGCGTCGCGCGAGCGTCAGCGCCCGGAAATCGGCCGGTGCTTCGACCGAGTAGCGCACATCGTTCAGTCGGCGTCTTTCATCGAGGTGGAAGTGCATGCGAGCGAATTTGTCGTCGGGGAAACCTTCAGGCCATTCATTCCAGCGCGCGCGCCCTCGTGCAGACAACGCATACATTCCAGCGGTCGCGGGGGAACGCCGGACATAGGGAAGCGCATTCCAGGCGCGCATTGCCGAACGGACGATGAAGGAGCCGCCCCGCCACTCTGCTACGCCCGCAACGAAATCTGCCCCGTCTTCAAGGGCAGCCAGTATGTTCTGCAAGGCTCCAGGGCTAAGGATGGCGTCCTGATCCAGATAGAGGCGGTGTCCGGATTGTGGACCACTACGGTCGCCGGCCGTCAATGCGGCTGGACGCGAAGGCCGCGCGATTTCTACAAGCTGCGTGATGGCGCCTTGTGCCGCCAACGTCTTCAATCCGGCCCGCGCCACTTCATATGATCCATCGCGGGGGCCGTTCATGACCACTGCAACCGCCGTATTTCCCGACACCTGGGCGGCGAGGGCGGCCAGGGTCGGGCCGAGTTGCCGCGCCCCTTGATACACTGGGATAATGATCTTGATGCGACACGTCACGTCAGGCGGTCAGGCGCGCATCGTTAAGGCCTGTTTCCATCAGCCGGGACAGCAGTGTGGTGTCGAGCCTGACATCGCGTGGCCGATTGGGTGGGGCCAATGTCATGCTCGGTACCCGGCGCACAAGGTTTAGCGGAAGATTTTCCCGTTTCGCCGCCTCCACCACAAGGTCATAGGGGCTATAGTGTTTTTTTCCGGCGACGTGGATTATGGACCGATACTTCATTTGCGACAGAAACAATGTCGCTTCGGCCGCCGCACGGGCTCCTATCGGCGAACGAAGTTCGTCATAAGCTGCAAATGCTGCTTTGCCGGCACGCAGGTTTGCGAGAGCAAGATTCAGGAAATCAGGGCGGTCATGCGAATAATCGTTCACTATCCAGCCATAACGCGCCACGGCACCGCCAGCGTTCAGGACGATGGCTTCAGCTTTTTTCTTCATCTGCCCGTAAAGCGTTCTGGGCCTTGGCCTGTCGGCCTCTTCGTAGGGACCGGCCCCGCCCGAAAAGACGTGATCTGTCGATGCGAAAAGCATCCAGCGCCCGTGTTGATGACACCAGCGTGAAATAGCTTCAGTGGCCTCAACGTTGATACGGTAAGCTCTTGCGCTGTCCGTGCATATATGAGCAGGATGCGAAATCGCGGCCAAATGTAATACTTTGTTAGGTCTATAGTTATTAAGTAATCTTTCAATATTTTCAGGATAGTTTAGATCACACGATATGGTATCGTTCGTACCATTGAGTGAAATATAAAAAGATTCTATTTCAGAATCGTTCATGATTTCGCGCAATATGGTGCCCAATCGCCCGGTTGCGCCCGTAACTAGCCAACGATCAGCCATATGGTTACCATTCCTTTAACGTCCCAAGTACCGGAAGATAAGGAAGCCGACAAGCCGCAGGTTTGTGCTGGCCCAAAATGAACCAGTATAAAAGATCGCCCTTATTCGAAGGACTTTCTTGCGCGGCAAGAATTAAACCGGATGCCACGCCTCCCGTCGAAGAAGACGGGTATTCTGCAACTCAGGCGCGCAAAAGCTACCTTGGAGGCTCTGGCGCCCGGGCCTGAAATTTCTATAGTGCTCCCATGATCGACCCCTCACTCCTCACGCCCGACACGCGCCTTTATCTCCGCCCGATCTGGTTCGCGACAAGTCCGGTCGGGCTGGACGGGCGCACAGCCCGGATGGGCGGCGGGCTCATCTGGTTTCAGGGCTATGAGGTGACGGCCCGCCACGCCGACGTGATTCAGCGTGATCGTGTCGCCGTCCCCGATTTCGAGGAGTGGTGCGGTCACCTTGCCGATCCGCTCCGCCACCGCGCACAAGCTCTTGCCGCGAACATCTCCGCCATCCGTCCTCCGCTGGCGCTGCGCGATCGCATGATCCGCTTCGACGTGCCGCAGGTGATGGGCATATTGAACATGACGCCCGACAGCTTCTCGGACGGCGGCAAGCATGTCGGCGATCCGTCCGCCGCCGCCGATGCGGGCTTCGGTATGGCGGCGGCGGGCGCGGCGATGATTGACGTCGGCGGGGAATCGACCCGGCCGGGTGCCGAGAAAGTGTGGGAGGGGGACGAGATCGCCCGTATCGTGCCGGTGATCGAGCGACTCGCGGCCGCTGGCGTTCCGGTGTCGGTCGATACCCGCAAGGCGGCGGTAATGGAGGCCGCGCTGGCGGCGGGCGCGGCGCTCGTCAACGACGTGTCGGGCCTTGCCCATGATCCGCGCGCGATGGAGGTGGCGGCGCGATCGGCATGTCCGGTGGTGCTCATGCATGCGCCGTCAAGCGGGGCCGATCCGCACGAGGGCGGCGTTTACGACGATGTCGTGATCGATGTGTTCGATTGGTTTGAGGATCGAATCGCCGCCTGTGAGGACGCCGGTATAGCCCGGCAGAAGATCATCGTGGACCCGGGTCTTGGCTTCGGCAAAACCCTGGCGGAAAATCTGGCGATCATAAACCGGCTGGCCATGTATCAGGGGCTGGGCGTACCCGTTCTGCTGGGCGCCAGCCGCAAGCGGATGATCGGCGCCCTTTCCAACGAGGCTCCGGCCGATGCGCGGCTCGGCGGATCGCTGGCGCTGGCGATGCGTGGTGTGGAGGCGGGCGTGCAGATGCTGCGCGTTCACGATGTCGCCGAAACGCTACAGCTGGTCCATGTCTGGCGCGGTCTGCGCGATGCCGCGTTGATGAGCGGGTGAGGAGCGCCGCTCAGGCCACGTTATCGATGCCGAGTTCGGCGAGCTTGCGATAAAGCGTGGACCGGCCGATGCCGAGCCGCCGCGCAACCTCGGTCATGCGTCCGCGATAATGGCCGATGGCCAGGCGGATGACGTCGGACTCTATCTCGGAAAGCGGACGGATATGGCCGGTTTGTTCGAACAGCGTGATCGCGCCGCCTTCGTCACGATCACGTCCGTCCGCACCTGGGTCGCTGGCGGCCCCGCGTGCGGCGATCTGTGCCGCGATCTGGGGGAAATCCTGAGGCGTCAACGCATCGCCTTCACATAATATCGCGGCCCGGAAGAGCACATTCTGAAGCTGGCGGACATTGCCCGGCCAATCATGCTGCATCAGGAGGGAGAGGGCTTCGGCAGTGATGCCCAGGCTGCGGATCCCGTCCTGGCTCGCCAGGCGCGCGAGCAGGTGACGCGCCAGCGCCGGAATGTCGTTGCTGCGTATGCGCAGCGGAGGCACTACGACGTGCATCACGTTGAGGCGGTAATAGAGGTCTTCGCGAAAGCGGCCAGCGGCGACCTCCTCGTCGAGCGGCCGGTTGGTCGCGGCGATCACGCGCACATCGACATGAACAGGCAAGCGCGCGCCCAGCGGTTGTACTTCCCCGTCCTGCAACACGCGCAGCAGCTTCACCTGCGTGTCGAGCGACATTTCAGAGACTTCGTCAAGGAAGATGGTGCTCATGTCCGCATCGGCGAACTTGCCCATTTGCCGCTCGAACGCGCCTGTGAAAGCGCCCCGCTCATGACCGAACAACTCCGATTCCACCAGATTGGTCGGAATGGCGCCGCAGTTGACCGTCACCATGCGGTTGCGATGGCGCGGCGATGCGGCATGGATGGCCTGGGCGATGACCTCCTTGCCGACGCCGCTCTCGCCTTCGATCAGCACGGGGACGCGTGCGCGGGCCGCCTTGGCCGCGATTGCGAGCGCCGCCAGGAACTGGGGCGTTCCGCCGACGATCTCGTTGAAAGCAAGCGGCGCCGAGAGCTTTTCGGTAAGCGGACGCAGTTCGCCTGATCGCGCTTCGGACGGATCGAGCATCGCGTTGAGGGCGACCAGAAGCTTGTCGGGCGCGATCGGCTTGGCAAGATAATCGGTGGCGCCCGCACGCATGGCTTCGACAGCGTCGACCATATCGGTTTGCGAGGTCATGATGAGGATGGGCAGGCCGGGCCGGTTCGCCCGGATCTGCCTTACAAGCTCCACGGGCCTGACCTCGGGATTCCAGTGATCGATCAACACCGCATTGATCTGCATGCCGTCGCGGGTGCCAAATATCGCGAGGGCGCTCGCCTGGTCACTGGCGAACATGGTGCGCCATCCCGCACGCGTGGCGAGTGCCGAAACCAGACGCTTTTGCGCTGGCTCATCATCGATCAGCAAGAGCAGAGGGGTGCCGTTGAGCGCCATGCATCACATCCTCGTGAAATGATGCCGTCAAATAGCCTGCCGCGGTAAAGACCCTGTTAATTCTCGCAAATCTTGTTGCAAATCGGTGCTTGTTCCCTTTTCACCGACAACCTAAGAGACGATTCGTATTTTTTGAGATGGCCAAGGACCGAGGGAAGCACATGGCGTCGCAGCATGAAATTAAAGCGCATGAGGAGACCTATTCGGGTTTCATCGGATTCATCAAATGGGGAACAATTGCGACGGCGGTCGCGGCAGTGCTCGTCATCATCCTGATCACCTGAACCTTTCTGGGGGCCCCCTGTGAAAATAGCTGTATTGAAGGAGCAGGCCGCCGGAGAGCGGCGCGTTGCCGCCACACCTGAAACGGTCAAGAAATTCATGGCGCTTGGGGCGACGGTTGCGGTGGAAACCGGTGCCGGAGCCCATGCGTCGGTGGCCGACGAGGATTATGCCGCCGCCGGGGCAAGCGTGGCGAGCCGCGATGCGACGCTCAAGGACGCCGACATCATCCTTGCGGTACAGGGTCCCGATCCGGCTTCGATTGGCGGGTACAAGCCGGGAGCATGGCTCGCGGCATCGCTCAATCCTTTCGTCGAGCGGACCCGGGTTGACGCCTACGCGACGGCTGGGATCGAGGCGCTGGCGATGGAGTTCATGCCGCGCATCACCCGTGCGCAGTCGATGGACATTTTATCCTCGCAATCGAACCTGGCCGGCTACAGGGCGGTACTCGACGCGGCTGCCGAATATGGCCGCGTCTTTCCGATGATGATGACGGCGGCGGGCACGGTATCGGCGGCCAAGGCCTTTATCATGGGCGTCGGTGTCGCCGGACTTCAGGCGATTGCCACGGCGCGTCGGCTCGGCGCGCAGGTCAGTGCGACCGACGTACGCTCGGCGACGAAGGAACAGATCATGTCGCTCGGCGCCAAGCCGATCTTCGTCGAAAATGTGGCGGGGATCGAGGGCGAGGGCGCGGGTGGATATGCAACGGAAATGTCCGAGGAATATCAGAAGGCGCAGGCCGAGCTGATCTCCGGCCACATCGCCAAGCAGGATATCGTCATCACGACAGCGCTGATCCCGGGACGCCCGGCTCCGCGCCTCATTTCCGACGCCCAGGTTGCCACGATGCGGCCCGGCAGCGTGATCGTCGATCTTGCGGTGGAGCAGGGCGGCAATGTCGAGGGCGCCGTAGCCGGTGAGATTGTTGAACGCCACGGCGTCAAGATCGTCGGGCACAGGAACATGTCATCCAGGCTTGCGGCGGATGCCTCCGCCCTGTTCGCGCGGAACCTCTACAACTTCCTGTCCGCATTCTGGGACAAGGAGAAGAACGCGCCGGTCCTTGATGATGAGATCGGCAACGCGATCCGCCTGACTCAGGGCGGCAAGGTGGTCAGCGAAAGGCTTCTGGGAAGCTGAGGAAAACATCGTTCGTGTTCGCCGGGGGCGTGGACGAATGGAACATGCGTCCCTTGAACGTGGACGGGACGAACAGGGAGTAAGGAAGATGGATTTCATTTCCATCCTGTCGATTTTCGTGCTGGCGTGCTTTGTCGGCTATTATGTGGTGTGGTCTGTGACGCCCGCGCTTCATACGCCGCTGATGGCCGTTACCAACGCGATTTCATCCGTCATTATCGTCGGTGCACTGATCGCGGCGGCCGAGGGCGGCCACGGTCTGGCCCGGTGGCTGGGTCTTGCCGGTGTGGTGCTGGCCAGCGTGAACATCTTCGGCGGCTTTGCCGTCACCGAGCGCATGCTTGCAATGTATAAGAAGAAGGAGCGCAAGTAATGCACGAGGTCGCACAACTGCCCTGGCAGGTAGCGCTCGCCTATCTCGTCGCGGGCATATTGTTCATACTTGCGCTGCGGGGCCTTTCCAGCCCCACGTCCAGCCGTCGGGGCAACCGCTTCGGCATGGCCGGCATGGCGATTGCCGTCGTGACCACGCTGTACACGCACAATGTCGTTGCGCTGCCCGAGATACTGGGCGCGATCGCGATTGGCGGCGTGATCGGCTTCGTCACCGCGCGCCGTATCGCGATGACAGCGATGCCGCAGCTTGTCGCCGCCTTTCACAGCCTCGTCGGACTTGCCGCCGTGGTTGTCGGCGCAGGCGCTTTCCTGACGCCGGCGGCGTTCGGTATCGCTGATCCGGCAACGGGCCAGATTTTTGCGGCGAGCCGCATCGAAATGGGCCTTGGCGTCGCCATCGGCGCGATCACCTTTTCGGGATCGGTCATCGCTTTCCTCAAGCTCAACGGCAACATGTCGGGCAAACCGATCATGCTGCCCGCGCGCCATGTCATCAACCTCGGCACGCTGATCGCGATCATAGCGCTGGTCGGCTGGTTTACCCAGGATCAGAGCCCGTGGATTTTCTGGACGGTCATGGCGCTGTCGTTCGCCATCGGCTTCCTCCTGATTATCCCCATCGGCGGCGCGGACATGCCGGTCGTGGTATCGATGCTGAACAGCTATTCCGGCTGGGCGGCCGCGGCGATGGGCTTCACCTTGCACAACACCGCGATGATCATCACGGGCGCGCTTGTCGGCAGTTCGGGCGCAATCCTGAGTTACATCATGTGCAAAGCGATGAATCGCGGGTTCCTCAGCGTCATCGCGGGGGGCTTCGGCACCGACGCGTCCGTCGGCGGTGGCGGCGATGCCAAGGAACAGCGTCCCTGGAAGCGTGGTTCCGCCGAAGACGCCGCCTTCCTCATGAAGCAGGCCGAAACGATCCTCGTCGTTCCGGGCTACGGCATGGCCGTCAGCCAGGCCCAGCATGCGCTGCGCGAAATGACGGACATGCTCAAAGACGAAGGCGTCACGGTTAAATTCGCGATCCATCCGGTGGCGGGCCGTATGCCGGGGCACATGAACGTCCTGCTTGCGGAGGCAAGCGTTCCCTATGACGAGGTGTTCGAACTGGAGGACATCAACAGCGAGTTCTCTCAGGCGGACGTGGCGTTCGTCATCGGCGCCAACGACGTCACCAATCCGGCGGCGAAGACGGACAAGACCTCGCCGATCTATGGCATGCCGATCCTGGATGTAGCCAACGCCAAGACCGTGCTGTTCGTCAAGCGTTCGATGGGCGGCGTCGGCTATGCAGGCGTCGACAACGACGTCTTCTATATGGACAACACCATGATGCTGCTTGGCGACGCCAAGAAGATGGTCGAGGAAATCGTCAAGTCACTGGGTCATTGACCATGCGGGCCGGTGGAAAACACCGGCCTGCTTTCCTGATGAACGCCGAAAATGGGCGCGCCTGTGACGCGCCCGCGCCCATGAAGTGCCAGGGAAAGGCGCAAACGCCGTAACCGGCGGTGGAAAAATTCATTTCCGCGGGCGGCCCCGGATTCCCACTTCCCGTTCCATCGCGACGTCGGCAGCCATCACGCGTCTTATCGAAGGAAGGTCTGGACGGCCCCTGAAAACTGCCGGGGCTGATCAAGCATGACCATATGTCCGGCAGGGCCGACAGCACTCAGGTGACGGGGGCGGGCGGCCGCGTAGGCCCGCTCGTAACGCCGACGTTGTTCGGCGGCCAGGCGGGCATCGCTCGAGACGGCATAGACGACCGAAAGGGGGCAGGTGAGGGCGCCCAGTCGCGGCGTAAGGTCGGTTCGCGCCAGCTCGGTAAGCGCCTGGGCGATGACCTGCGGGTCGCTATCACGGGCGGAAGGGGTATCGCGCACCATCTGCGCGAGGAGCTGACGGCCCGCACGAGTTCCGGTGAAATAGCCGTTAAGCTGCTCGGCAAGATAGCCCAGGCCGTCGCGGGTTCCGCCCAGCATCCCCGCGCCTTCGGGCAGCATGTCCACCACCATCACCCCGCCGGGCTTAACATCCGTCCGCAACGCGAGCATCATGGCCAGTGCCCCGCCCATGCTGTGTCCGATAATCATCGGCGCGTTCAGCCGCTGGTGCCGGATATACCGTGCCAGTTCGTTTGTCAGGGGCGCAAGCAACTCCCCCTTCGCATTGGCGCCCGCCGCCTTGCCCGCGAACCCGGCTATGTGAACCAGATGATAGCGGTGGCCCGCGACGCTCTGGACCAGCGGGAGCCATATCGAAGGGCCGCTCGCAAGGCCCGCGATCAGCAGAACATCACGGCCGGCCGGCCCACGGGATCCGCGGGGGGCGACGCTCAGCCGTTCGGACACGAACGCAGGTCCGGCGGGTCCCGCCGCAAAGCCGGAAGGCGCCGGAAAGGGCAGGGCAATGAATCCGGCAGCCGTCCATCTCAGCATTGTGCGGCGGTGTATCGCCGCCGCGCCGTCAGGATCGCGTTGGTTATTCTTCATTGGTGCCCGGAATTGCCGCAATTGGACCCGATTGGAATGTCATGTTCCACACCTCGCCTCATATTTGGAATCGTTCATCGCATATTCGTAATTGCGGCGGTAAAATGCCGTGACATTAATAACATAGGGACGATAGCTTGCCCGTATGGGATGAGCGGACGATGAACCGGCAGGGTCGCAATCAGGTGAAAGTGCAACATTCGGGCGGAATGAAATTGAGGCGAGGCAGAAAGGCCGACTATCGTTGCAGCGGTAGTTGGCGTGATGGCTACTGGGTACGGGCCTTCACGGTTTCCGTGCTGCTGTCCGGATGCGTCGCGGATGCGTCGATCTCGTCTGGCTCTGCGGTTTCCGCTTCATCTCCCGTCCAGGTTGCAGCCGCTGACTATTCCCGGCCGGTCAGGCCGCTCCGCCATGCTGAGGCTCCGGCCGCGCTCAAGGCAACGGTGGAGGCGTTGGGGCGCGGTTTCAATGGCACCGTGGGCATTTCGGTGCGTCCGATCGATGCCGACTGGGAAATTTCCTATAACGGAGACACCCTGATGCCTCAACAGAGCGTGTCGAAGCTCTGGGTCGCGATGGCCGCGCTCGATGCGGTCGACCGGGGCAGGATCACGCTCCGGGATCCCGTGACTATCGGTCGCGATGACCTGACGCTGTTTCATCAGCCGCTCGCGGCGATGCTGCAAAACGGGAAATACACCACCGAGCTGGATGACCTTATCCAACGGGCGATGACTCAGAGCGACAACACGGCAAACGATTCTGTCCTGCGTACCGTCGGGGGGCCGCAGGCAGTACGCGGCTTTCTTGCCCGCCGGTACATCAAGGATATCCGCTTCGGCCCGGGCGAGCGGCTGTTGCAGAGCAAGGCGGCCGGGCTGGAATGGGACCAGAAATATTCCCTTGGCCGGAATTTCTACGCTGCCCGGGCGAATCTGCCCCGTTCGGTGCGTGAGAAAGCTCTCGATGACTATCTTTCCAATCCCCCGGACGGAGCCGCGCCCAGCGCCATCACCCTGGCGCTTGCCAAGCTGAAGCGAGGCGAGATGCTGTCTCCGGCCTCTACCGCCTATCTGCTTTCGACCATGCATGAGGCGCGCACGGGGCCGCAGCGGATCAAGGGCGGCGTTCCGGCGGGCTGGACCTACGGCCACAAGACCGGCACGGGTCAGGAACTCCAGCCGCGCTCAACCGGCTATAACGACGTGGGCGTCATGACGGCGCCGGACGGCCGCAGCTATGCGGTCGCGGTGATGATCGCGAGCACGTCGGTATCAATTCCCGAACGATGGCAGTTGATGCAGAGCGTTGCCCGCGCCGTTGCGTTGGCACACGAACAAACGGTTGCCGGCCGCTGACCCGATCGGCAGCTGGTGAATTGGCACACGGTTGCCACTGGGCTATCTGCCTGCAATGGCACAGCAGAATCACCTCTATCTCGTCGACGGCAGCAGCTACATTTTCCGTGCCTATCACCAGCTCCCGCCGCTGACCAACCGTCACGGCGTTCCTGCAGGCGCGGTGTTCGGCTACACAACCATGCTCTGGAAGCTGGCGAAAGAGCTGCACGCCGCCGATGGACCCACGCATCTGGCGGTAATTTTCGACGCGGCGGGCAAGACGTTCCGTCACGACCTCTTCGATCAGTACAAGGCGAACCGCCCTCCTCCGCCGGAGGACCTCGTTCCGCAATTTCCGCTGGTGCGCGATGCCACCCGCGCCTTTTCCTTGCCCTGTATCGAGAAGACCGGCCTTGAGGCCGATGACATCATCGCCGCCTACACCCTCGCCGCGCGCGCTCAGGGGTGGCTGGTTACCATTGTCTCGTCCGACAAGGATCTGGCGCAACTGATCCAGCCGGGTGTCGACATGCTCGACACGATGAAGAACGAACGGCGCGCGGGTGACTATGTCATGCAGAAGTTCGGCGTGGCGCCCGACAGGCTGGGCGACGTGTTGGCGCTGATGGGCGATGCTGTCGACAATGTTCCCGGCGTACCGGGGATCGGCCCAAAAACCGCATCGAAGCTGATCAATGAATATGGCTCTCTTGACGGCGTGTTGGCGGCACTGCCGGATATGAAGCCGTCGAAGATGCGCGACAACCTTGTCGAGCATCAGGACATGGCCCGCCTGTCGCGGCGGCTGGTCGAACTGCACGCGGATGTACCATTGCCGGACCCGCTTGACGATCTTGTCCTGCGGGATATTCCGCCAGAGCCCCTGCGCGCATTCCTGACAGACCAGGGTTTCAATTCGCTGCTTGCCCGTGTCGCCGCCGCCGCAGGGGGCGGAACAGGGACACCGGCCGCGCCGGCGAGCGGCGCCCCGGCGGAACCGGCCCAGGCCGCCAGGGCCGCAGAGGACCCAAAGCCCGTCAGGCTCGACATCGCGCCGATCGACCGGGCTCTTTACGAAACGGTGACCGAAGAGGCCGTCCTCGACCGGTGGATCGAGGAGGCGCGGGCGGGGGGCGTCGTCGCCGTCGATACCGAGACCGATGCGCTCGATTGTGTCGTGGCGCGGCTGGTGGGCGTCAGCCTTTCCACCGGGCCGGGCAAGGCTTGCTATATCCCCGTCGATCATCGGGGCAGCGACATGTTTTCCGACAGGCCTCGGCAACTCGACCCCGCCGCCGTTCTGCGCCGCCTGAAGCCGCTGCTCGAGGACGACGGGGTGCTCAAGATCGGGCACAACATCAAATATGATCTTATCGTGCTGGATCGTGCGGCGCGGGCCTCGGGAATGAACGATGGCATTGCGGTGCGTCCGTTCGACGACACGATGCTTATGTGTTTCGATCTCGAAGCGGGCAAGGGGCTTGCCGGGCATGGTATGGACGAGGCCGCAAAGGAGCATCTCGGCCACGAATGCATTCAGTACAAGGATGTTGCGGGCAGCGGAAGGAAGGCGATCAGCTTCGCCGAGGTGCCGCTCGACAAGGCGACCACCTATGCCGCCGAGGACGCCGAGGTCACCTATCGCCTGTGGCAGCAGTTCAAGCCCCGCCTGCATCGTGAGCAGGTCGCGCGTGTATATGAGCTGGTGGACCGGCCGCTGGTGGCGGCGATCACGAACATGGAAACCCATGGCATCAGGGTCGACCGTGAGTATCTTTCGCGCTTGTCCGGCGAGTTCGGCGAGGGCCTGGCGGCGCTGGAGGCGGAGATCCACCAGCTGGCCGGACAGCCCTTTACCATCGGCAGCCCCAAACAACTCGGCGACATATTGTTCGACAGGATGGGGCTGAAGGGCGGAAAGAAGGGAAAGACCGGAGCCTATTCGACCGATGTGACCGTGCTGGAACGGCTCGCCGCGGACGGCGCCGTGATCGCGCGAAAGGTTTTGGACTGGCGGCAATTTTCAAAGCTGAAGTCGACCTACACCGACGCGCTGCAACAGCAGATCAACCCTGTAACCGGACGCGTCCATACCAGTTACAGCCTGACGGGCGCGCAGACCGGGCGGCTGTCGTCCACGGATCCCAACCTTCAGAACATCCCGATCCGCACGGAGGCCGGGCGTCAGATCCGTGAAGCCTTCGTCGCCGATCCCGGGCATGTGATCTTGTCCGCCGATTATAGCCAGATAGAACTCAGGCTGGCGGCCCACATGGCGGACGTGCCCGCATTGAAAGACGCTTTCGCGGGCGGCGAGGATGTCCATGCCGCCACCGCGCAGGAACTTTTCGGAGAGGTAAACCGCGAAACGCGCGGCCGGGCCAAGACGATCAACTTCTCGATCCTCTACGGCATTTCGCGCTGGGGTCTCGCGGCTCGGCTGGAAATCACGCCCGACGAGGCACAGGACATGATCGCCCGCTATTTCGACCGTTTTCCCGGCATAGGCGTCTATATCAACGAGACGCTGGAGCGTGCGCGGGCGACGGGATATACCCAGACATTATTCGGTCGCAGGACATGGTTCCCGCAGATCACCTCAGCCGTGCAGCACATCCGGCAGGGGGCGGAGCGCGCGGCGATCAATGCGCCGATTCAGGGAACGAGCGCCGACATCATCAAGCGGGCGATGGCGCGCATGGGTCCGGCGCTGGCGGATGCGGGCCTGAACAATGTCCGGATGCTGCTGCAGGTGCACGACGAGCTGGTTTTTGAGCTGCCCGAACAGGATGTCGAGGCCACGAGTCCGGTCATCCGGCAGGTCATGGAACATGCCGCCGCGCCGCTGGTGAACATATCGGTGCCGCTGGTCGTGGACGTTGGGACCGGCCGCAACTGGGGACAGGCGCATTGACCAGGACAGGGACGCCCGGTTCGGCGGATTTCACGTCGGCCGGTGCCGGGCACTCAAGATGTAGTTGAGATCCATTCGTTTGCTCAAGACGAAGCCGGTGCGCGGATCGAAGGCGATGCCGCGCCGGTCGATGACCTCAAGTCCCGCGTCGCCCAGATGGCGATCCATTTCCTCCGGTGTGACGAAGCTACGCCAGTCGTGCGTGCCTTTAGGGATGACGTTCAACCCTTCGCCGATCGTGATCATCGTCAGGCGCGAAAGCGGCGTCCGATTGGGCGTCGAAAGGATCAGCAGGCCGCCGGGTGCGAGCGCCCCCGCGATCCCGCGCAGGAACAACGCCGGGTCGGACACATGCTCGATCACCTCCAGCGAGGTGACCAGGTCGAACCCGCCAGGCACGCCGAGCGTTTCGATCCCGATGGCGCGATAGTCGATCAACAGGCCCTGCCGCTCCGCATGGGCGCTGGCGGCCGCCACGTTCTGGGGTGCGGCGTCGATCCCGGTAACATCGCCACCCAGCCGCGCCAGCGGCTCGCACAACAGGCCCGCGCCGCAGCCCACGTCCAGCACCTTTTTTCCGGCCAGCGGACGCAGCTGATGCGGGTCGATGGCCCAATGGGTGTTGATCGCGTTCCTGATGTAGGAAAGCCGCGCGGGGTTCAGCTTGTGCAGCATCGCGCTGCTGCCGCCGGGGTTCCACCAATCAGCGGCCAGAGCCCCGAAATGCTCCGCCTCTGAGGGCTTGATCGTGGTCTCGGCTTGGCTTGCCATATTGGTCCTCGGTCACTATAGCGGCGCGGCTTTCGCGGGGCGGGCACACGCTCGCAGGCTTTCTACAGAAATACAGGTCGGGCAGCAAATATGGCGCGCATCGTAATGAAATTTGGCGGAACCTCGATGGCGGGGATGGAGCGAATTCGAAACGTTGCGGCGCGTGTCAAGCATGTCGTGGGCCAGGGCAACCAGGTTGCGGTGGTCGTGTCGGCAATGGCCGGAGAAACCGATCGCCTGGTCGGATTCTGCAAGGAGGCAAGCCCGCTTTACGATGCGGCCGAATATGACGTCGTGGTGGCCAGCGGCGAGCAGGTGACCAGCGGACTTCTTGCCATGACGCTGAAGGCGATGGGCGTTGACGCGCGCAGCTGGCTTGGCTGGCAGCTGCCGATCCGCACCGTGGATGCCCATGCCAAGGCACGTATCGAGAGTTTCGAGACCAACGCCCTGATCGACGCCATGGAATCGGGTCAGGTCGCAGTCATTCCGGGTTTCCAGGGCATCATGGAAGACGGCCGCATCTCAACGCTTGGCCGAGGCGGTTCCGACACGTCGGCGGTCGCGGTGGCGGCGGCGGTAAAGGCTGACCGTTGTGACATTTATACCGACGTGGACGGCGTCTACACCACCGACCCGCGCATCGTTACCCGCGCACGTAAGCTCAGGATGGTCACCTATGAGGAGATGCTGGAGCTTGCATCTGTCGGCTCCAAGGTGCTGCAAACGCGTTCGGTCGCGCTCGCGATGAAGGAAAAGGTGCGGGTCCAGGTGCTGAGCTCGTTCGACGACCCGACCCAGGACGAGTTGCCCGGCACGCTGATTGTCGGCGAAGAGGAAATAGAAGGAAGCGACATGGAACGCCAGCTCATCACCGGTATTGCGCATGACAAGAACGAGGCGAAGATCATTGTTACCCGTGTTCCCGACAAGCCGGGTGCCGTCGCTGGCATTTTCGGGCCGCTGGCGGACGCGGCCATCAACGTCGACATGATCATCCAGAATACGCCTCATGACGCGTCCGATATCGATGTGACCTTCACGGTGCCGCGCGCGGATCTTGCGCGCAGTGTAGACATACTGGAGAGCAACAGGGCGGCAATCGGCTTTGGAGAGATCATCACCGACACGCAGGTGGCGAAGATTTCGGTCGTCGGCGTCGGCATGAAGAGCCATGCGGGCGTCGCGGCGGCCATGTTCAAGACGCTGGGCGAGCGGGGCATCAATATCGAGGCGATCTCGACCAGCGAAATAAAGGTCAGCGTCCTGATCGACGAGGATGAGACGGAGCTGGCGGTGCGTGTGCTCCACAGCGTCTACGACCTCGACGCCGAACCGGCGGCCTGACGCGATGAGCGGCGAGCGGCTTCGGGCGCTGATGGCGCGGGGCACGGCGTTGCTCGGCAGTGATGTTGCGATCATCTGCGGCGCGATGAGCTGGGTGTCTGAACGCCATCTCGTTTCGGCGGTCAGCAATGCGGGCGGCTTCGGCCTGATTGCCTGCGGAGCGATGACGCCGGAGCTTCTCGACGCGGAGATCGCGGCGACAAAGACGATGACGGCACGGCCGTTCGGCGTCAACCTGATCACCATGCATCCCCAGCTGATGGACCTGATCGATGTCTGCACGAAGCACGACGTCGGCCATGTTGTTCTGGCGGGCGGACTGCCGCCCAAGGGCAGCATAGAGGCGATCAAGGCAAGCGGAGCGAAGGTGATCTGCTTTGCCCCCGCGCTGTCGCTGGCGAAAAAGCTGGCGCGGTCCGGAGTGGATGCCCTCATCATTGAGGGAATGGAGGCGGGCGGACATATCGGTCCGGTCGCCACCAGCGTGCTGGCGCAGGAGATATTGCCGGAAATGGCCGAAACCCTGCCGGTTTTCGTTGCCGGAGGCATCGGTCGAGGCGAAGTGATGGCGTCCTATCTCGAAATGGGCGCGGCCGGGGTTCAACTTGGCACCCGCTTCGTGTGCGCACAGGAATCCATTGCACATGCCAATTTCAAAAAGGCCTTCATCCGGGCCTCGGCTCGCGATGCGGTGGCGAGCGTTCAGGTCGATCCGCGTTTGCCCGTGATCCCCGTCCGTGCGCTCAAGAATGCAGGAACCGAGGCGTTCACCGCCAAGCAGCGCGAAGTCGCAAGCCTGCTCGACGCGGGTGCGGTCGATATGGCAGCGGCGCAGCTTGAAATCGAGCATTACTGGGCGGGCGCCCTGCGCCGCGCGGTGATCGACGGCGACGTCGAAAATGGTTCCCTGATGGCAGGGCAATCGGTCGGCATGGTCACGAAGGAAGAGCCTGTCGCCGACATCATCGGCGAACTCATGGCCCAGGCAGAGGCCGCGCTCGCCGCGCACGGCAAGGTCGTCCACACAGCCTAGGCCTTCGAGTGGATCGGGTGCGCGATATTGGTGGCCGGCCATCGTACATTTACTGACTTTAGCGATCGTACGGTTCAAAGGCGCGCGCAGTAGCTTGGCATCCCCGCTTTCTTTCTGATAGCGATGGTTCATGCATGACTCTTCAGCCGCCGCCGCCGCCCGCCAGATACTGATCAGCCTTCACGAGGTAATGGCGTCACGAAACGGGGCGCAGGCCAAGCTCAACAAGGTCGTGGAGATCATCGGCGAATCCCTTTCCAGCGAGGTCTGCTCGATTTATCTGTTGCGTGAAGGTGTGCTCGAGCTGTTTGCAACGCGCGGCCTGAAGCAGGAAGCGGTTCACGTTACCCGTCTTGCACCGGGTGAGGGGCTTGTCGGCACCATCTCCAAGAATGTCGAAACGCTGAACCTGGACGAAGCGGCTGCGCACCCGGATTTTGCATATCGTCCGGAAACCGGCGAGGAACTGTTCCACAGCTTCGCGGGTGTTCCGATAGTCCGCCGTGAAACCGCCGTCGGGGTGCTGTGCGTTCAGCATGTGGAGCCCCGCCGGTACGAAGAAATCGAGATCGAGGCCTTGCAGACGGTGGCGATGGTGCTGTCGGAGCTCATCGCCAATGCCGGGCTCGCTGACGAGGGGCCAGGGGAGGTCCGCATCGGCGGCACAGGCACCCAGATCGTCAGTGGCCTGCAGGTGGTCATGGGGATGGCGCGAGGCCATGCGGTTTACCACCAGCCTCGCATCACGATTGACCACACCGTCGCGGAAGATGTCGAGGCGGAACGCGCGCGGGTCTATTCGGCGTTCAGCAAGATGCGCGAACAGATCGACCGGCTTGCCGGCATCGCCGAGTTCGGCGTCGACGGCGAGCATCAGGAGGTCATCGAAACCTACAAGATGTTCGCCTACGATGAAGGCTGGTCGCGGCGCATCAATGAAGCAATCGACAGCGGCCTCACGGCGGAAGCCGCGATTGAGCGGGTACAACAGCGCACGCGGATGCGCATGCGCCAGATCGACGACCCGTTGTTGCAGGACAGGATGCACGATCTGGAGGACCTGTCCAACCGCCTGTTGCGGATCGTGTCCGGTCAGCTCGGCACGGCGGCACAGCTCGGGTTGCGTCAGGACACCATTCTCATCGCCCGCAATCTCGGGCCCGCCGAACTGCTGGAATATGATCGGCGCCGGCTCAAGGGCGTGGTCCTCGAAGAAGGATCGCTTACCGCCCACGTCACGATCGTCGCCCGGGCGATGGGCATTCCGGTGCTTGGCCGTGTCCGTGACGTTCGGCATCTCATTAACGACGGCGACCTTGTCCTGGTGGACGTCGATGAGAACCGCCTCTTCATCCGCCCCTCCCAGGACATGGAAGAAGCGTTTGAAAGCAAGCTGGAGCTGAAGCAGAAGCTGCGGGCCAAATTCGCAGCCATGCGAGACATGCCGGCCGTGACGAAGGATGGCGTCCGGGTCGAGTTGATGTGCAAC
>DASULD010000055.1:0-12938 GCA_036278355.1 Sphingobium sp. | reverse complement strand
GGAGCGCGATGCACTTTCGGCGCTGGTCGAACGTTTGTCGCGAGGCGACTGTCACATGGTCGGCAGTGTCCTTTACGACCGGCGTGGTCAGGTTCAGGCTTATGGCGGGTATTGGCGATTCTGGCTCGGCCGCCCGGTTTCACTCGGCATGGGCGCCGGGATCAGCGATCCCGTGGACGCCGCCGCAGTCGAATCCCGCATGAACTACGTGCTGGGCGCGTCGATGCTCGTCGATCGCACTTTCCTGGAAAAAGTCGGCCTGATGCGGGACGATTATTTCCTCTATTGCGAGGAGGTGGAGTGGGGTCTGCGTGCGCGCAAGCTGGGCCTGCGCCTGGGTTTTGCGCCCGGTTCGCGCGTCCTGCACGATCAGGGCAGTACCACGGGTTCCGCCGATGCCCTGCACAGGCGGCCGCGCTTGCCCATCTATATGGATGAGCGGAACAAACTGCACGTGGTTCGCGATATTTCGTCGTGGCGCTTTCCGATCGCGGCGGTGGCCACCTTCCTGCTGCTCACTTTGCGGTATGCGGCGCGGGGTGCATGGCTCCAGTGGCAATATGCGGTGTCGGGCTGGTGGGCCGGGATGCGGGGCGAACGGGGCGTACCGCCCGTCTTGCTGTAACCACGTGCTCAGGCGATGGGCCGTATCTCGTCGGCGCGGACACTGCCGATGAACCCGCGCCGTCCATCGGCCGGAAGCGCCGTGACGAACTTCGCGAGGAAATCCTCCAGCAAGGCATAGTCCGGCGTCTCGCTTTGTCTCAGGGTCGAGGCACGAACCAGTACGCCGTCACCTATAATGCCGGCCATCGCTGTTTTCAGCCTCTCCCGTCGCTGATCGCCGGCCGAGCGGGGCAGATATTCTCCCAGTCGTGTCCAATAAAGAATATCCTCCGTCCTGCCGGTCGATCCGGCCGTCAGTGCGACCGCTGGAACGGTTATGCCGCCCGGCAGCTTCACGTCGTGTTCGGCCCGGTTCAGGATTGGAAGGCCAACCGCCGGATAGCAGCTTTCCGGACGGTGCAGCTGGAGCAAGTCGCTCTGCGCTCCGCCATAGGCGATCAGCAGCATGACCTCCCGCCCGGTCTCCAGGTTGACATAACGCCGCGTCAGCGTTTCGCTGTATAGCCTGTCGGCGAGGCTGCCTGGCACCTTGGGAACGACGATGTCGCCGCTGTCGCTCAGGGTCCAGGGTCCCATTCGGGCGGGGACCATATCGGTCAGTGGCTCATCTTTCATGAGCGTGACGCGAGTTCGGGGCCGCAGCGCTTCCGCGCAGCCGAGGGCGGCAAGGCAGGCCGCCCCGAACACGATATCCCGGCGGCGAATCAAGCCGGTTGTCCTCCCGTTGGTCTGACCAGGTGCTGGAGCACCCGATCAATCCCGAACATGGCCGCTAGAGCAAGGACGAACAGGACGATACCGGTGGTTACGTGGAGGAAGCCCTGCGCCGCAGCGTCGCCAGCATAATAGGTCAACAGGATCAGCGCCCCGACCCGGATGATGTTGACGAACATGGCAACCGGGATGATCAGCGCGACGAGCAGAAGGGAATAGCGCCATGACGCGCGGTGCATCAGGTAGATGTAGAACAGCGTGATCGCGGTCAGCCCGACGATGCTGTTCATTCCGGCACAGGCGTCCTCCACAAGCAACTGATATCGTCCGATAAACAGTGTCACGCCTTCTCGCTGGATCGGATAGCCGAACGGTTGCAGCAGGGATGTGGCGGCGGCGGACACCATAGTACGCAGTGGAGCCGTGGCCTGGTCGATGAGCCAGCCGGGCGGCGGTACGAGGAAGCCCAGATAGAAGAAAGGGAAAAAATTGTCGCGGAGCGCGCGCCACCCTGCAAGCTGATACACGAGGGCGACCATGATGCCGAAGAGGCCGGCCGCCTCAAGGCTGATGAAGTCATAAGCCCGTCCGAAAACATAGAGGGGCAGCGCAAACACCATCAGGAGCGCGACGTTGACAGGCGACGCCGGGCTCGATCCCGAGCGCATATCGTCCAGTCGCTGGCTGACCAGCCACAGGCCAGTTGCGAGTACGATCGGCCCGTGGGCGCCGATTTCCAGCGACCATACCTCGCGCCCCAGATCGTAGAGCGTTGGTAACAGCAGAACCAGAAACCCGGCAAAGAGCGGCCAGTGCCTCACGGCCGCGTCACGCCAATCGCTATCGAAAGGACGAGGCGAGGATGTGGTTGCTGTCGCGGTCATTGCGCTTTGCGGGACCAGCCCATCCCCAACACGGTCAGAAATCGTTGAGGAACGTGCCGATCACGGTGGCGCGATCCGACGCCAGCTCGTTCGCAAGCAGCTTCACATCGGTCACGTAGCTGTCGTTCTTTTTCGCAACGATCATGGCATAGCGCACCGCCATTGCGACACGCCGCGCGTCTGCCGAAGTATTGCCCGGGGGAGTGTCGACGATCGTCACGTCGAAATCCCGAAGACAGGCATCCAGCAGTTCTGTCATCCGTCGGCTGGCCAGCAGTTCCTGCGGGTTGGGTGCGATCCCGCCGGAATAGATAAGGGACAGGTTCGGGAATATGTCGGCCTGGATCGCATCACCAAGGTCCACCTCGCTGTCACCAAGGCACTGGCGCAGGCCGAGTTGCACCTTGTCCGGCGCGATATAATCCTCCAGGCCCGGATCGCGCATGTTGGCATCGATCAGCATGGTATTAAGGCCGGCGAGCGCGAACGTCATGGCAAGGTTGACCGACACGTAAGTCGTCCCGACGCCATGGGTCGCGGCGCAGATGGCGAGGGACCGGCGCCCGTCGCCGATGTGCTTGGCCTTGAGGTGGGTCTGGAGCGAACCGAAAGACTCTGCCTGGATCGAATTGGGCGCTGAGAGGGCTACGATCTTGCGTGAAAATCTGAAGCCGGTCCGTCCGGATGGCGGGGGCGGCGCGGGTTCGCTGACCCCCCCGAGTTTCACGGGCTCTGCCTCTGTCGACGGAACATCGACCGGGTCCGCCACGCTCGCCGTTTCGGGCTGTTCGATCTGTTCCATATGCTCGTTCTTTTCCATCATCAGCTTGCCTGCTTGGCTTGCGGCATGCGAATGCCCAGCCAGCGCCAGAGTACTCCGCCTTCGTCCTCAACGACCGAACGGCTCATTGCACCGATCACCGGAAGCCCACTGTTCGAAAGGTCTTCCGCGCTCCGCACGCGACGGCTGAGCAACTCGATGATGAGGGCGGTGAAAACTCCCAGAGCAAAGCCCATTGAGGTGGCACCAAACAGGATCAGCCCGACCTGGGGAAATTCGGGGCTTTCCGGCGTCACGGCGCTTCCGAGCAGCGAGATGCCGGACTGGGTGGTTTGGGCCTGCTGCTCAAAGTCGGCCATTCTGGCGGCCGATTTGTCAAACTGGTTGCGCAGGACCTGCACATCGGCGGCGAGGCGCTGTGCTTCGGCGACCTTGCCGCGCTGTGCCAGCACCTTGCTCGTCTGGGCTGACAGCAGATTGTCGGCTGATGGGCCTGAGATGGAGCTGGTTGCGCGCGCTGCCGCCGTCTCCCTCGCGACGGCCGCCTCGACCGCCACGCGCTGTTGGCGGAGAACCTGAATGTCGGGATGGTTTGGTCCCAGCGTCCTTGCCGACGCGGCGATCTGGGCGTCGATCTGCGAAAGCTGACCCGCGGACGGCGGAACGAACGCTGCCGCAGCGGCCTGTGCCATCGGTACGCTCTGGGCCAGCGCCTGCAACTTCGACATTTCGGGGTCGCTGTTGTCCTGATTGAGGATAACATTGTTCGCGCGCTCGAAATCGGTCTTGCGCTTCTCTGCGGCCGCCAGCTGGGTGCGCAGTTTTTCGGTCTGCTGACCGAACCAGGCCGCGTTGCGCGCGGCGGTTTCCCGCTTGGTGTCGAGCGCGTTTTCAACATAGGCCTGACGCACCGCGTCAGCCGTCTTTGCCGCTGCGTCCGGCGAAGGGGAAGAATAGGCGATCGCCAGCACGTTGCTGCCTTCGACCCAGGTAACCTCGGTATTGTACGAGATACCCTGCGCGAGCCAGCGCCGGAAATCGAGATTGTCACTTTCACCGCGCTCGGCGAAGCGAGCCGCCAGTGCGGGAGAGCTTGTCCAACCCAGTGCATCAACGACCCTGCCCGCCACGCGGTAGTCCTTGATGAGCTGCATCTGCGTCTTCACATATTCTTTGGCGGACCGTGAACCGATCACCTCACCCGTCACCGGGTCCGGTTTCAGCAGGTCGAGCATCAGGCGCGATGTGGCCGTGTAACGGGGCGGCACGATCGCGACGACCACGGCCGCCGCGATGAAGCATGCCAGCGTCGCAAGCAGGATGATCGCACGCCGCGCCCAAAGGATGCGGAAGAATTGTATGAAGCTCATCTCTTGCTCCTGACCTCAGAAGAACCGTTCGCCGACGACAATCACATCCCCGTTCTTGATCAGCCCGGACGGGCTGAAACGCTTGATCTCCTGACCGCTCCGATAGATCTTTACCCGGCCTTCCGATCCCATTGAGGTCAGTCCGCCGCCCTGGGCGAGCGCCATGCGCAAGGTCATGTTGGTTTCGATCTTGTAGGTCCCAGGGGAATTGATCTGACCGTATATATAGTAGGTTTCGGCTTTGGGCACGTAAAGCTTGTCGCCCGGGTTGACCACGGGGTCTTCCTCCGGGCCGCCCATTGCGATCTTGCGCAGGTCGAGCTTGAGTTCGTCGCCCGAACTGCGCCTTACCGTTATGTAATCGGACCCGGTGTCGCGCGCGCCGCCGACCCTGGCCAGAATTTCGGACACGCGGTAGGACCGGTCGATGGGCACGAGGCCGGGCTGGCCCACCTCGCCGAGCACGACGACATAACGGCTTGCGTAGGTCGACACCGCGACGTTGACGACCGGGTCCGCATAGAAGCCGCCCGCCATCAATGCTCTGCGCACCTTCTCGCGGAACTGGAGTACCGTCAGGTCAGCCGCCTTGAACGTGCCCAGAAACGGCAGCTGAAGGGTGCCGTCGCTCTGGATCTGGACTCGCGGATTGAATTCGGCGCGGCCCAGGACCGTGACGTCAACAACGTCGCCGGGGCCAAGGACGTAACCGTCGTTAAGCGATATGACGCGGCTGTCGCCAACAGGGGCGGCGGCCTGGGGCTGGGCTGGCTGCGCAAGGGGGGCTGCCGACTGGGGTGGAGGTGCCGCGGGCACCTGTGCCTGCGGAGGCAGGGGCGAACCAGGCAGCTGCGCCTGCGCGGTTGCGCCCGAGACCAGAAGGGTCAGAACCGCTATCGCCGCCAGAGCGGTTCCCATACACCGTTTCACCGACCAGATGATCTTCATGCTGTCCTTGCCTTCTTGGTAGACCGATCGCCGCGACTAGAGCGCGAACTCCACGCCCAGTCCTACACGATTGTTATGGTAATCGAAAAACGTACTGTTTGCGTTCCGCCTCTCATGTGCGCCATCGAGCCTGAACCGGAGCTTGGGTGAGAACTGATAGCTTACAGAAGCGAAAAAAGTGTTGCGCTGGTCCCAGATCAATTGCTCCGGCGCAGGAGAGCCCGGCAGGATTATGGCCTGCGTGCCCTGGAACCGCCGCCGCTGCGCGGTGACCCCGGCGCTGAGGCTGGTCAGGGGCGTGAGCGCATAGCTGACATCCAGCGCATAATCGGTGCTCACGTTGTAGTTGGACTGGACCGCCAGAGACGAGGAAATCCCGCGGGAGAAGGATGCCTGAACGGCCATCCGGGACGTTGCCTGTGCGCTGAGGCTTGCCGACCAGTTGAGGCCGTGGAACGACTTCACGCCCGCTTGCCGTGGATTGAGGTCGGTATAGCTTACAGCAACCGATCCCTGGAGGCGTGAGCCGATGCTGCGGCTGAAGCTTGCGCCGTACGAGCGCATCCGGTTTCCATTCTTAATCCCGTCCGGAATCAGTATCTGATTGGGATAGCGGGTGTCGCGCTGCTGCGCGGAGAGCAGGACATCACCCACCAGCGGATGGGTATAGGCAACGCCGAGGATATAGGTTGTGACATTCTTGTCGCGCACCTTCCGCAATGCCTGGTTGTTGCGGCCTTCCTGATAGTCGATGCCGATGGTCGGCCGTATCCCGACGTCGCGGCCGCAAGCGACCGTCGCGCCGATGGACTTGACCGTCTCAACATTCTTGAGAACACTCGGGGTGGCATCGGGCACGGCCGCAATGTCGGCAAGATCGCTCAGGCGCCGGCTAAAAGCCCCGGAAAAGCTTGGATCGCAAATCGGCAGGTTCATCGCGAACGAAGAGTTGAGCTGGATATTCTCGCGGTCGCGCTGTTTGTTTCTGCGGTGGAACTCATAGCCCAGCGACCCGCCGAGCGAGAAGCTGTGCGGTCCGATCGGCAGGCCGATGTTCACGCTAAGGTTGGGAATCAGCTTTTCGTCGCTCAGGTTCAGGCCGCGTGCCGCCGCCTGCGACGCGTTTGTACGCGAGCTGTTGGAATCATGCTGGGCATTCACCGACGCGACCAGCGAAATCTGGCGGCCCGGCGCGCTGCCCGTCGCCTGCGCGAGCGCGGCGCTCGATCCACCCATTGCGCACATAGCTATGGCTGAGGCGCCGATGATCTTCTTGTTCACCCCTGATCCCTTTCGTTGTCCCTGTTCGCCGGTATTACCCCATTCACGATGACGAGGCAAAATATGGTCTTGGGCGGGACATTAACCGGAACAGGCCCCGGTCAGTTCCGCCGGACGTCCGCGGCGGCGGTCTTGCGGCTCTCTTTCAACACAGGCTGATACGCCGGATTGTACCGCACCGATTTTTGACCATCCGCCAGTATCTGCTGGATCTTGTTGGCGACCATTGCATTCGTCCGCTGCTTGCGGATCATTTCGAGCGCTACTTTTTCTGCCTCTGCTCCGCTGACCGGTTGGATGACCGTCTCGCGGACCCGGTTCGCGCGGATCACGCCGCCTTCGGGGGAGGCAAAGACAGCATCCTGCGGAAGTTGCGCGATCTTTTCCGCCGCGTCGGGATCGATCGACAGCGCGTCGATTGTACCGACCGAGCGCCGGAAAGCTACGCCTTTCCTCGCCAGCATCTCCTCGATCTGTGTCATCGTGTCGAGCGGCGCAATAGCCCTGATCAACTCGGGCGAGCTGGCGAGAATGATCAGCTGGTCGACCACGAATATCTTGCGCTGTTCAAAGCTTGACGGGTGATCGGCGACGAATTGCAGCGCTTCATCGCGCGAAGGTTCCGGCACCGACGAGCGTAGCGTGCTCGTCAACGCGTCGACAAGCACGAGCTGGCGCGCCTTGTCCTGCATGATCGCGGTTGCCGGCAGCGCGTCGAGTTCCCGTTTTTTCGCTTCATCAGCGAGCAGTTCCCGCGCGATGATCGCATTTAGCGCCGCCTGTTCGACCGGTTTCCCCGGGTTGGCGGTGCCCGCTTCCTGGCGTAGGTCGAGGATCGTGATTTCCTTGCCGTTGACGGTCGCTACGACCTGCCCGCTGGGTGCAGCTTCCCTCTTTTCACCGCATGCCGATGTCAACAGGAGCGCTGGCATGAGAGTGAAGGCAAGGGTTTTCATCAACACCTCATATTCTTATGGCCATCAAGAATTCGGCAACGTTCAGCTGCGAATCAACCACTGCTATAGTTCTACCCGGCTGTTGGGCAAAGGGCGTAAACCATCGTTCTATAGATATGTGGGTGCGCTGCGGCAATTGATGCAAGAAAGGCTTTTACTGTAATGATCACGGACAGACGGCCGTTATGCCTTGCTGCTTCGGGAGGGGGGCATGTGCGTCAGATCCTCGACCTTGAGCCTCTGTGGCGCGATTTGCCGCATATTTTCGTAACCGAAGATACAGCGCTGGGGCGATCGATCGCCCGCGATCATCCCAGTGCCTTTGTTGCTCATGTCGCGCTTGGCCAGGCGAGGCTCGGCGCGCCGTTCAAAATGGCGTGGGGGGCGGCTCGCAACTGCGTACAGTCGCTTTTGATCGTCCTTAGACATCGGCCCGGGGCGGTGATCACGACAGGCGCCGGATCGATGTTCTTCACGACGTTCTGGGCGCGGCTTACCGGCGCACGCATCATCCTTGTCGATTCCTTCGCGCGCTTCGATCGTCCGTCGGCCTTCGCGCGGATCGCCGGACCGTTGGCCCACGTCCGCGTTGCCCAATCCGAGGAATCCGGCAGGCACTGGCCTGGGTCGGTCGTGTTCGATCCGTTTCGCATGCTTGACCGCAAACGACCCGCGAAAAGGCGTCTGCTGTTTGCCACTGTCGGCGCGACATTGAAATTTGACCGGCTCGTCCGTCTGGTCGCTGACGCGCGGGCTGCCGGCCTGCTGGATGGCTACGAAGTCATCGTGCAGACGGGTGAGGGGGGCGAACAGCCCGATGGACTCGAATGCCACGAGACGCTGCCGTTTGACCGGATGCGCGAGATTCTGTGTGAAGCCGACATCGTGGTGTGTCACGGCGGGACCGGTTCGCTGATTACCGCATTGCGTGAGGGCTGCAGGGTGATCGCGGTGCCGCGCCGGTTTTCGCGCGGCGAACATTATGATGATCACCAGAGCGAGATCACGGGCGCATTTGCAGAGCGTGGCCTGCTCGAGGTGGCGGATACGGACGAAGAGTTTTCGGCGGCATTTTCCAGGATACTGGCCCGCGATCCTGTTTGCGCGACGACGGATCCGGCCGACCTTGTCGCATTCCTTCAGAACTATCTGGCGACGGAGAACTCAGGCACCCGCAGGCCCGCGTGAACGGAAGCCCCGGCGTCAAAACGCGTTGCGGTGGATCACTACCCGGGCTGTCGTGAACAGGATCGATATGTCCCGCCACAACCGCCAGCCATGCACATATTCGAGGTCTGCCTTGAGCCGGTTTTCCAGGTCCTCGCGCTGCAGGGTAGAGCCGCGATAGCCCCTGATCTGCGCAAGCCCGGTGATCCCGGGCTTCAGGGCATGCCGCACCCAGTATTGCTCGTCTATTTCCCAGAACAGCTTGTCCCCCGCCAGTGATCCCAGCGCATGGGGGCGCGGCCCAACCAGGCTCATGTCTCCGCGCAGGACGTTTATGAGCTGGGGCAGTTCGTCTATGCTGGTCCGGCGGATGAACGCGCCCACACGCGTAATCCTGTCGTCCTCGCGCTGTGTCGAACGATTGCCTTCGGCATCGCAGGCGTCCTCGCGCATGCTCCGGAATTTCAGGATATTGAACAGCTGGTTGGAACGGCCGATGCGCTGCTGGCGGAAGAATACCGGTCCGGCGCTTTCCAGTTTTATAAGGATGGCGATTATCAGGAACAGCGGTGAAACCGCGATGAGGGCCGGGACGGTAACGATCAGATCGAGAATACGCTTCTTGGCGCGGTTCGCCATGCTCAACGGCCCGCGCGACACCACGAGGGTATCCTTGCCGTGATATTCGGAAAGCCCGACGGCGCCCAGCGTGTTGGATTGCGGCAGCAATATCTCGCCGCGAATATTGGCTCCCTTGAGCAGGAGCGACCAGGCGCGCTGACGTGAAGGTGCGCAGGCCACCACCACCCGGTCGAAGCCGTGGAGGTAAGTGGCGAGACGCGACAGCATCTTGGGATTCTGAAGGTCGGGTTCTATCCCTTCGATACGGGCGTCGATGACGTTGCCGTGATACGCCCCGGAATATTCCGCATCGTCCAGAATCAGCAACTCGTCGGTCAGTTCGTCTCCCGTGCGATTGCGCGTGTAATAATAGAAGACCGCGCGGGCCATAGCGAGCACCGAGCCGCTGGCAAGCACCCCGGCGGCGAAGGGAAGGCGGGCGACGAAGGAACCCGTCTCGAAAAAGAAACCGAACATGAGGACGATCAGCATCGTCATGAACAGGGCGGTGAGTGACCGGCGCAGGCTTTCGGCCAGCGAGCCCAGAGCGTCGATCGTGAACGCATTGCGATTGAGCGCAAGAAGCGCGTACAGCGGTACCAGGAGAAAAAGCAGGTTCAGACCGGCCGGCGATCTCAAGCTTTCCCCGCGAACCAGACCCGCCAGCGAGAATCCGGTGATCAGTGCCGTGCAGTCGAGCAGGAAGAGTTGAGCGTAAAGGACCAGACGCAGCATCTGCTTGGAAACAGGCCGCCGGACATACGCCTTTGAAGTTGCACCATCAACGGCCCGGATATCCGTCACGGATCGCTCCCTGTAACCTAAGTTGTCCGCACTGACAGGCCAAGGTCACCCTTGAGCCTGGTCCCGCTTGACGGCCCCTAACACGGTTTTGTCTAAATAAGGTTTACGGCGCTTAATATGGCACCAAAAACACCCGGCAACAAATTTTGTTTCAGGTGCCCCGCCAACGCGCCAGTCCGGTTTTTGCTCCAAAACGGGACTCGGCATAGAATAATGGCTGTTGCGGGCGACGCAAAAGGTTGCGAAGTGAATCGATCAGCCGGCGGATTGCGGCAAAACGGCGGGCTTGGCTTCGCTTCAGAAGACCAGCAGGGCAATCCCGATCAACGCTGCGCCCATTGCGGCGTAGCCGCTCAAGCGAGACAGGCGGGAAATAAAAATTTCCAGCACATCTCCCGCGTCGCGTGGAGTATCATCGGGGTATTGTTGCGTAAGACGTGACGCAATCAGGCTATGCATCGCGGCGACCTCACCTTGTATCGACTGTATCGGTCGGGCTGGCTCTCGCGGCGACGGGGTGGGAATTCGGTCCCTTATCTCCCGCTCATGCAACGTTTTCGGTTGCGGCAGTCCCATAACGTTCTCCATCGATACACAGGTTAAGCCACCGTCGCATTCAATGGAGATATCTTTGATCGCATATCGCCAAGATTTAGTAAACATGCTCGTTTAACAAGATGTTGATAAAGTTGTGGAATTTATGCTGTGCCGCAACAAATTCTTTCTCTTCGGACGGCTGGCAAGGCGGTTATCCTTCGACAGGTCGGATCGCCAATTCCTAATTGTGTAACATAACTGGACAGATATGCGGGCCGGGTGTCCGGACAGGCCGCTTGAAAAGCAGCTTCGGTTGCCGAGCAAACTACGCCGCGTTGCAAAAATTGGACATGCAAAAAGAGAATCGCCGGATGCCATTTACCCGCGCGGCGCCTTTTCCGCGTGAGCATTGGCGGTCCTGAGGCCCGCCGCGCTACTCAAAGAATTGCGCCGTAGCCATGTTGGGGCGTATCTCCCCCGGTCACCATCAACGCCAGGCCGGCGACCCGCAGGTGGGTCTGATCGCTGTCATAGTGGCCGGCCGATGTATCCTGTGCATTGCCCGTGTTTTTGAACCGCGTCTGGCCACCTTCGGCCACATCATAAAGATGCATGACATTCAGCAGCCCGTCATAGGTCTGGCCCGGCCCCGCCAGACAGTCGGCCAGGAACTGGGGGTTGGGCACATGGTTGGCGGTATCCGCGATCAGCGTGCGGTAGTTGGCCAGCCGGGCCATCATGTCGGTCTCGCCCGGCAGGTTGTTCGTACTCGTCGAGGTCGCCGCAGTCGCGATGTTGGCGACCGCCACCACCCTCCATCCCCGCTCCAGCATGCCCGTGCCCGGAGTATGGATCAGCGCGACGACATCTGCGTAAACCATCTGACTATTCTTGTTGCCCAGAGACGGCGCGACATCGTTACGTCCGATCTGGAAGGCGACGATGTTGTTCGCGGGACCGCCGGGCATCAGCATGGCATAGCTGCTGTTTGTCGCGTCCCGTTCCGCCAGGATGCCGCTGGATTGCGCGCCGGACGTGCCCAGATTGATGACGCGCGTACCATCGGGAATGCGCCCGCTGCCCGGCTCCGACAGCAACATGCCGATGTTGTCGCCGCTGGTGGGACTGACGGCGAGGGTCGTGGGAATGCCGTCGGTGATGCTGTCGCCGTCCAGGACGAGCTGCCGCGTGACCGGAGCAATCGCCCAGTTGGCAAGCATCGCTGCCGCGATCGCGTCGGCCTCCGCGTCGGTAAGAGAGCCCTTCCAAAGCGCAAGCTCGTAAAGGTCGAAGCAATTATTGGACGCTGTGACGCTGTTCGACGTGCCCGGTACGCCGCCGATGACGCCGCCGCTGCAATTGGCTGACGTAATGGCCGACTGCGCCACCGAGACGGTGTCGCCGTTGAGGTAAAGCCGCTGGCCGCCGTTCGCGGTCGTGCGCGATGCCACGCCCGCGACATGGAGTTCACAGCCCGGGATCATCCTGTAGGCGTTGGCGCCTCCGGTTGCCGCAGAAATTCCGGCGCCGTGGAGGAAGTTCGCGCTGTTGCTGACCTGGAGCGCGCGCAGCGTGGAACCGCCCGAATATGCGGTATTGGTCGTGTCGTCTGTGTAACTGGAATAGCGGGGCGAGAAAAAGTTGCTGGTCTGCGCCTTGTGATTGTGCTTTCGCCACACGCCCATCACCGTGACCCCGCGTGCGGACAAGGCAGAGAGCGTGTTGGCGACCAGCAGATAATCCGATCCGCGAAACCGCCAGAACTTGCGGCCCAGGCCATCGGTCATCTGCATCGGCCCGACGGTTGCTCCACCGAACGCCACGCCCGAAAGCGCCGCGAGCCCCGTGAGATCGGGGCAGGAGAGCACCCTGCCGCTGCCGTCGATCGTGGCGGCCTGACTATGGGGGTGATAATGGATCGCAGGGGCAAGCGCGAAAACCGAAGGGATCCCGCCGGCGGTGGATGCTCCCCCCGCCTGACCCTGCGTATAGCGGTGGCGCTTCGCCGCACGCGTCGTTCCGAAACCGATGGGCATAATCAGGCCAGCGCGATGATGTCGGTGGCGGTCGTGCCGGTTGCGCGGACATATTGGGCGCGCACATCGATTACCTGGCCGTTGGCGATGTTCCTGAATGTGACGTCGCTTGTCCCGTCGACGCCGCGCAGCACCACGGTGCCGCCTGTACCCACATAAAGCGCCTTGGGTAGCGTGCTGAGTTCGGCGCTGTCGTGGGGCGTCACCGGAAA
>DASULD010000054.1:0-8234 GCA_036278355.1 Sphingobium sp. | reverse complement strand
GACTGCGCGTCTCCTTCGACTCACGCGTCCAGTCCGCCGCCAATCCCAGCGCGATCGCGGCGACGGTGAAATCCTTCACGCCGACGACCGTGACAGTGGATGCAGACAGGATTGGCGAGATCAGGTTGACTGTCGACAAGGACAGCTATTTGCGACCGATCAATCCGGGTGTGCGCGAGAGCTTCGACGACTTCGTCAACTATATGAAACCCGGCATGCGACTGGTCGTCGTACGGGACGGCGACCGCGCCGTCATGCTCCGCAAGGCGGCCGAAGGATGAGGGTCAGGCGATGAACGAGGCGGTGAAGCTGTTAACGCGAATGTTCAGCTTCACCCGCTCCGACAGCTGAGGTTATGGAAAGCTCATAACCCATCGAGCCAGCCTCAGGCGGTGGGATAAACGCCACGCATTTTCGCCAGACGGGCAAGATGCCAGTCCCTGTCGCCCAGCAGCGCGTCAATGGCGGTCAGCCGCTTGAAGGCATGGCCCACCTTATATTCGGCCGTGATGCCGATGGCGCCGTGCATCTGCACCGCCTCCTGGCCGATGATGCGGCCGGACTTGCCGATCTGCGCCTTGGCGGCCGAAATGTTGCGACTCCGCTGATCGGCATCGATGTCGAGCGACAGCGCCGCAAGAATTGACATACTGCGCGACAGTTCAAGCTGCATCAGCATTTCGACGGCGCGATGCTGGAGCGCCTGAAAACTGCCGATGGCGACACCGAATTGCTGGCGGGTCTTGAGATAGTCCACGGTCACATCGAACGTCTCGGCCATGGCCCCGACCGATTCCGCAACCAGCGCCGCAGTCCCTTCCTCGAACACGCGGGACAGGATGTCCTCACCCTGCCCCTGCAAGCCGACAAGCGCTTCCCTCGGAACATTGACGCCTGACATGGCCAGCGTGGCGACCGGCACGCCATCATAGCCGCGCTTGCCCTCGACGGTCACGCCGTCCGCAGTCGCATCCATGAGGAAGAGCGAAAGACCCTCTTCCGTCATCGCGCTGACGACGAATGTGTCGGCGCTCTGGCCATGTATCACGGCAATCTTGCGGCCATTGAGGGTCCATCCATCTCCGGATGGCGATGCAGTCGTGCGCGCCGCCAGAGTATGGCGCGGCATGCCCTTCTCGTTGTGCGCCAATGCCAGGATCCGCTCGCCCGTTGCAATGGCCGGAACAATGTCCGCGCGTTGCTGCGCCGAGCCGCCATGGCGCAGTGCGCCGCCCGCCAGCACCACGGTCGCGAAGTAGGGTTCGACCATCAGGCCGCGGCCCAGCGCTTCCATGACGATCATCATCTCCACGCCGCCGCCGCCGAAACCGCCATCCTCTTCCGCGAAGGGCAACGCGAGCAGGCCCATCTCCGCAAGGCCCGCATAGGCCTCCCGACTCCAGCCTTCGGCTGTCTTCAGCGCATGTTCGCGCTTCTGAAAGTCATAGGTCTCCGCCACGAATCGGGTGACGGTGTCCTGCAGCATCTTCTGTTCGTCGTTCAGGTCGAAATCCATGGCGCGTCAGAGTCCCAGCATGGTCTTGGCGATGATGTTCTTCTGGACCTCATTGGACCCACCGAAGATCGACACCTTACGCATGGTAAAATAGAAGGGCGCGGCGGCGCTGACCCAGCCATCGTCCGGATCGTTCGGCGCATGGTCGTGATCGGGCATGGCAAGACCCGCCGGGCCGGAAAGCTCGGTCACCAGTTCGGTCATGCGCTGCTGCATTTCCGTGCCCTTGACCTTCAGGATGGACGCGGCTGCATTGGCGCCGCCGCCATGGGCATCAGCCGCGACGACACGCAACTGGGTGAGCTCCAGCGCGCGCAATTCCACCTCCACCTCGGCCAGCTTGTGCGCCAGACGGTGCTGCTCTTCCTCGTCAAGCGTGCCGTCTTCGGCAAGACGGGTTTCCAGCGCGCGCAATTGCGAAAGGCGCTCCTTCGACAGGCCGATGCGAGCGATGCCGCTGCGTTCGCTGCCCAGCAGATGCTTGGCGACGTCCCAGCCCCGGCCTTCCTCGCCAATGACATTGTCCACCGGCACGCGCACATCGTCGAAAAAGACTTCATTGGCATCATGCTCGCCGTCGATCGTTTCGATCGGGCGGACGGTGATGCCGGGTGTTTTCATGTCCAGCAGCAGGAAGGTTATGCCCTGCTGTTTCTTGCCGCTGCTGTCGGTCCGGAAAAGCCCGAACATCCAGTCGGCGTGCTGGGCCTGGGTGGTCCAGATCTTCTGGCCGTTGAGAACATAATGATCGCTGTCACGAACCGCCGTCGTCTTGAGGCTGGCAAGGTCGGAACCGGCGCCGGGTTCGGAAAAGCCCTGACACCACCAGATGTCGATATTGGCGGTGGCGGCGAGGAATTTCTCCCTCTGCGCCGGGGTGCCGAATTTGCACAGCACCGGACCGATCATGTTTACATTGAACGGCGACCCTTCCGGTGCGTGGGCCAGCGCCATTTCCTCCTGAAAAATGTAACGCTGGGCCGGCGTCCAGGCCTGACCGCCATATTCCACGGGCCAATGGGTGACCGCCCATCCCTGCGCGTTGAGAATGCGCTGCCACCGCACCGTATCCTCCTTGGTCAGATGGTCCCTGTTGATCATCTTGCGCCGCAGATCGTCAGGAAGGGCATGCTGGAGGAAAGTACGCACCTCATTGCGGAAGGCGGTTTCCTCAGGCGTAAAATCCAGTTTCATCGCGCTGTTCCCATATAAGAGCCTCTTCCCCAGCAGGCATCGGCCTCCCAAGTCAACGGCGCCGCCAAGGCCTTCACATGCCCGATATCATCGCGTCAGATCGAACAGGATTCGGCCGCTGCCGCCTGCCCGGGCAAGTACAATCCCCTCCACGGCGCGGGAAAGCGGAACGATCTCGCGCACCGGCAAGGCGGGTGGATCAGAGGCATGAAGCGCGGCCAGTTCCCTGAACATCGCATGCACGCCTGCAGCACCCAGAGCCGCTTCAGCGGGACGAAGGCTGAAACCCGCGATCGAGAGGCCACCGCCGGTCAGCAATTGCGAACGAACCTGGATCGGCTCGCCCGAGAGATGGCCGAACAACAGCAGTCGGCCGCCGCGAGCAAGGCAGCTTGCAAGCCGGCCGGTTGCCGCGCCCGCCACGCAGTCCAGGGCAGTGTGGATCGGCCTGCCGCCGGATGCGGCCTGCGCGCGCTCCGCCAGATCGTCGCCGTCCAACAGTGCATCGGGTGTCTCCTGATGCAGTCTTCGCACCACATTGATCACCTTGACGTCCATGCGAGCAGCAAAGGCGCGAACCCAATGCGCCACGACCGACCCTGCCCCATTTTGAATGAGCGCCTCGCCCGGACGCACGCCCGCATGGCGCAGCAGCAGATGCGCGGTGGGCGGATTGATACGCAACATCGCCGCCTGCACCGGGTCAACCCCCGGCAGCGCCATGAGATGACGGCGAGGCAGAAGGCGCAGCGCGCACCAATTGCCTCGTTCAAGCGGCATCACCAGTTCGCCCGGCCGGAGATCGTCAACGGCTTCGCCCACTGCCTCCACCAGCCCCGCGCCTTCGGCTCCCAGGGGTTCGTCGTGAGGCAGATCGAAGGAATATCGACCTTCGATCGCCAGCAGATCAGCGGGATTGACGGGCGCATAGAGCATGCGCACCAGCACTTCGTCATTGCGCGGCGCTGGTGGCGATGGCGCATCCGTCAGCCGGACATCACCCTTCTCGCCGGGCAGCACCGCACGGTTCACGCCGACCCCGGTCTGTGCAATCAGGCGAAATGGCGGCGGTAACTGGCGATCTTTATCGTCTCTGGCATCTTCACGACGTTGCTGCTGTCCCGCTCCTGGTCATCTTCCTCCAGATGCAGTTCGGCAATCCGCTCCTTGCGGCTGAGCAGCAGGTCCAACATTTCCTGACCACGCTCGGCAATCACTGCGGGTTGGGCGATGACGCTGACGGTCAGGCGGTCCATGTTGCGGCCAAAGGGCAGCAACACGGCGACACAGCCGATTCCATCGCGGTCCTGCTCTATGGCCCAGCCCTTTTCGCGCAACACCGCAAATTCGGAAAGAAGCTCGGCGACGCGGACGTGCCGCGACAGGTCAGCCTCTTCAGCGTTCAGGCGGTGGACCGCCGAACGGATTCCCTCATTGCGATAACTCGAAAGTAGCAGACGACCCTGGGTGCTGTGCAGGATGGACAGCTGATCGCCGGCATGGGCGTCGAGCGCATCGGCATTATTGCCATGGATGACGTGCAGATGCTGCAGCACATAATTGGAACTGGTGGACAACAGCACCGTCTCGCCGGTCAGCTTGGCGATCTCGTCGATCGCAGACAGCACCGGCCCGCCCCGGAACAGCGAGGGTTTCACCCAGGCGCCGAGCAGGGCGACCCGCGCGGTCGGGCTGTAGGTCCGGCGGATGCGGTTGTAATGCAGATAGCCCAGCCTTGTCAGGCAGCGGAGCAATTCGGATGTGCTGGATTGCGGATAGTTCAGCGTGCGCGACATTTCCATGACGGTGGCGACGCGGCGATCCTGATCGAAATATTCCAGGATCTCCAGCACTCGATGCGCCGATTTAATGGTCCGGGATGCGCTGGTGGCCATTGGCTTTCCTCTTCCTCCCGCCGATGCATGAAATTGCATCTGCTGCACGGATTTTCGTATCGCATCACGAATATAATGTCCAACGATTTTCCGAATTGCGTTCGGATATTCGAGCGCCTAAGCATGGCGAGTGGGAAACAGGGGTGAACAGGGGAAGATGCAACAGGCCAAAATCGAGGAGACTCGCGCCAGGGGACCGAAGGCGATTACGCGCGTGCTAGATCTGCTGGCCTTGCTGGCCGGAAAGCAGGACGGGATGACTCTGGCCGAACTCAGCGCGGTTATGATGGTACCCAAGAGCACGTTCATCGATACGCTGCGCGGCCTGTGCGACATGCATTATCTGTCCTGCCAGGAAGGGCGGTATCGCCTGGGGATGGCGGCCTATAATTTCGCCGGCCAGATCGTGCGCCACTGGTCCGCGCCCGAATTGGTCCGGACCCTGGTTAAGCAGCTCGCGGCGGAAACCCGCGAGTCGGTGGGGTTCGCAATTGCCGACTGGGAAATCGGACAGGCCATCTACACCGAGGCGAGCAACAGTACGCAGCCGGTACGATATGCCATGCAGGCGGGACTACGTGCGCCGCTTTACGCTAGCGCCGCCGGTCGAGTCCTCATGGCCTATGCCGGACCCGAACAGGTGGAAGAATATCTGGCCCGCGCTCATCTTCGGAAACTGACCGACAGCACCCGGACCGATCCAGACACTGTTCGTGCTGGCCTGGCGGAAATTCGCAAACAGGGCTATTGCGCCAGTTTCGGGGAGATGTTGACCGACACCGCCGCCTTGGCCGTGCCGGTCATGGGCCCTGACGGCGATATGCTCGGCGCACTCATGCTCGCTGCTCCGCTAACCAGGATGAAGCAGAATTTCGAGCGCCTTCTCAGCGCCACGCTGGAGGCAGGCCGCCGCGCTTCAACGGGAAGCTGAAGCGCGCGGAAGCTTAAATCAGCCGCGAACTGCCCTCAGACCGGCAGTCCCATGAAGCGCATGCCATTTTCATACATGACCTTGCGGACATCGGTAGCCGACAGGTCCCTGCACGCTTCCTCTGCGAAAAGCCGCGGCTCTTCCACTCCTTCTGCATGGGGATAGTCGGATCCCATCAGGACCCAGTCGGCATTGCCAGTCTGATCGATGATGGATTTCAGATCATCCTCCGGATAGGCAACGACGGAAACATGGCGGGCGAAGATGTTGCTCGGACGGTCCTTCAACTGCCCCGCGGGCCAATAGCCGTTCTTCGCTATGCCCCGGCATTTGTCCATCTTCACCAGCATGGACGGCACCCATTCGGCGCCATTTTCGGCTGAGAGCAGCTTCACATTGGGAAAGCGTTCGAAAAAGTTCCAGAAGATGAAACTCGACAGCGTTTCGATCACCGGGCGCTCAGAATAACCATGCATCCACACAAAGGCGGACTGGCGGATACGCGACTGCTGCATCCCCTCCCCCCAAAGCGCCATATGGTCCTTGAGGTAAATGGCTTCGGAAACATGGAAGACAACGCGGATGCCGGCTTCATTCGCGATCGCCCAGAAGGGATCATGATCGGGATGGGCAGGCGCCTTGCCGTTATAGGGACCCATCGGCATCAGGATGAGCTTCGCGCCTTTGGCGATCACATCCTTCAGCGCCTTGCAGGCCTCCTCGACATTGTCGAGGGTCATGATGGGGCATGAGAAAATACGGTCGTTGTAATTATACTTCCACTGGTCGTACATCCAGCCGTTATAGGCGTTCAACACGGGATAGGCATAACGCGGGTCATCGAGAAAGCTGATGGCCGTGATCATATTGCCGATGAAGAGGATGGATGAACGCACGTCCCACGCGTCGAGCAGTTTCACCCGCGCTTCCGGCTCCATCATGTCCGGCGTCTTGGGCACATGCATGTCGATCTCGGCCTTGCCTTCCTTCATGGCGCGCAGCCATTCGTGCAACTTGCCGGGCGCGGGCACACGACCGTCCTCGAAAAGATGGTCGGCGCTGATCTCCACCTTGCGAGGCCCCACATACATGGCGAAGTCGCCGTCCGATCCTGCCTTGAACGTTACGCCATAGCGTTCAGCGGCGTCCTGGGGCAGATATCTTGTCCACGCCTCATCCGTTTCCCAAAAATGCGTGTCGGCATCGAAAATTGGGCCGGAATAAACAGGCGAAGCTTCCGCCGCCTCGATTTGTGCAGACATGATCTTCCTTCCCTAAGGTCGTAGGCATTTCGATATTTTCTGGACCGTGCCGCCATGGAAGCCGGGCACCCAGTGTCAAAATCTATATAGGCATCACCGGAGCCTGCGAATATCGGCCCGGACCTGCCATCACATAAGCGATGGGGCACCCACACCATCAGATAACCGATCACTATGTGCTACCTTCCCAAGGCGGTAGCGGCATTGTTGACCCGGGCACGCCGTCACCCATAGGTCAGACAATCACGACACATGGAGGCAGCGGATGGCTGAGTTGGACGAGAAGCAGAAATCAGGCGTCGACTTCATCAGCGGCATCATGGGTGAAAGGTTCGGCAATGCCTTTCGGGACGCATGCACTGCCGAAGGTTTCGGCTCGCCCATCCCGCGCATGGCGGCAAGCTGGGCTTTCCACGACGCCTGGCGGCATCAGGGCCTTGCTCCGAAAGAAAAGAGCTTGGCGGTCATATCCGCCCTCATTGCCATGCGGCAGTCGCTGGAACTGAAAAACCACGTCAAGATCGGCATCGCCAATGGATTGACGGCGCAGGAACTGGAGGGATTGCTGGTGCAACTCACGCCCTATGTCGGTTTCCCGTGCATCGCCTCCGCCACGACGGCGGTCATCGAAGCCATGCGGGAAGCGGGCATATCCCCGGACGTCAAGACGGCTGAGGAAAAGGGCCTGCTGTGACCGGCGTGACGACCCTCGCCAATCCGCATTTTTCCGACCTGCCGAAAACGCTTGGCCACACATTGCCGAAGGTGATCGCGCATGTCGCTGTACGCCATGGTGACACGCCCTTCATCATGGGCGAGGACGGAACACGGATCAGTTTTGCGCAGTTCAAGGACCGGGTGGATGACCTTGCCCGCGCGCTGATCGCCCACGGCGTCGCTTATGAAGACAGGGTGGCGATCTGGGCGCCCAACAGCCCGGAGTGGATAATCGCGGCGTCGGCGGCGGAAAGCGTCGGCGCCATCATGGTGCCCATCAACACCCGTTTCAAGGGTCGCGAAGCGCTCTACATCCTGGCGAAGACGCGAGCCAAGATCCTGTTCACCGTGACGGAATTTCTGGGCAATGACTATGCCGCCATGCTGACCCAGGCAGGGGGAGGCCCGGGTTCAGCCGGACCGGTGCACGATCTGCCCTCTTTGAGTCACATCGTGGCGCTGGACGGGCCTGCTTTCGACATGTTTCAGCGCGTGCAGGCCGACGAAGCAGAACTGGCCGCGCGCATGGCGGCCGTGACGCCACAAACGATAGCGGATATTCTTTTCACCAGTGGCACGACCGGACAGCCCAAGGGCGCAATGCACAATCACGGTCAGGCATTATGGGTGCCGGCCATCTGGAACGAATCCAATGACCTGCGGGCCGGCGATCGCATGGCCATCGTCAATCCCTTCTTCCACAGTTTCGGCTACAGGTC
>DASULD010000053.1:0-6670 GCA_036278355.1 Sphingobium sp. | reverse complement strand
ACGTCGTCGTCATCGGCGGCGGTGACACCGCGATGGACTGCGTGCGCACGGCGATCCGTCAGGGGGCGAAGTCGGTAAAGTGCCTGTATCGCCGCGACCGGGAGAATATGCCCGGTTCGCAGCGCGAGGTGGCAAACGCGGAAGAGGAGGGGGTCGAGTTCGTCTGGCTCTCCGCTCCACTTGCATTTGAGGGGACGGAACAGGTGGCCGGCGTCAAGGCGGCGAAGATGCGCCTGGGCCAGCCCGATGCGTCCGGGCGCCGGGCGCCGGAACCTGAGCCGGGCAGCGAGTTCACGCTGGAGGCCGACCTCGTCATCAAGGCGCTGGGTTTCGATCCGGAGGATCTGCCCAAGCTGTTCGGATCGGATGACCTCTCCGTCACTCGCTGGGGCACACTGCGCGTCGACCACAAGACGATGATGACGAGTGTGGATGGCGTGTTCGCTGCGGGCGACATCGTTCGCGGGGCTAGCCTCGTCGTCTGGGCGATCCGCGACGGACGGGACGTGACGGAACATATGCACCGTTATCTGAAGGCCAAGGCCGCCGCCAAGGCGAGCGAAAGGGTCGCGGCGTAAGCTGCACCCGCTTGGCTGATTGAAGAACTGAAAGAAGGTCGGGAAATGACCATGGAAAACTGGACCGCCAACGATTCCGAACGCCTCCGCTTGGCCGAAGAAGGCATGTACCGCCCGGAATTCGAATCCGACGCGTGCGGTGTCGGCCTTATCGCCGCGACGGACGGCAAGCCCTCGCGCCGGGTCGTCGTCTCGGCGATCGATGCGCTGAAGGCCGTGTGGCATCGCGGCGCGGTCGACGCCGACGGCAAGACCGGTGACGGTGCTGGCATCCACGTCGATCTGCCCGTTCGCTTCTTCGACGATGCGATCGCGGCTTCCGGCCACAAGCCGCTGCCCAATCGCCTCGCCGTCGGCATGGTGTTCCTGCCGCGCACGGACCTTGCCGCGCAGGAGACATGCCGCACGCTTGTTGAAAGCGAAATCATCGATGCGGGCTACACCATCTACGGCTGGCGTCAGGTTCCGGTCGATGTGTCGGTGATCGGCACCAAGGCGCAGGCGACGCGCCCGGAAATCGAGCAAATCATGATCGCCGGGCCGATGCCCGAGGAGCAGGACGTCGCCGAGTTCGAGAAGGAGCTCTACCTGATCCGCCGCCGTATCGAGAAGAAGGTGATCGCGGCGCAGATCAACGATTTCTATGTGTGTTCGCTGTCCTGCCGGTCGATCATCTACAAAGGGTTGTTCCTGGCGGAATCGCTCTCGGTCTTTTATCCCGACCTCAATGACGAGCGGTTCGAGAGCCGCGTCGCCATCTTTCATCAGCGCTATTCGACGAACACATTCCCGCAGTGGTGGCTGGCCCAGCCGTTCCGTACGCTCGCCCACAATGGCGAGATCAATACGATCCGCGGCAACAAGAACTGGATGAAGAGCCACGAGATCAAGATGGCGAGCCTCGCCTTCGGCGAGCGGTCGGAGGACATCAAGCCCGTGATCCCGGCGGGAGCGTCAGACACCGCCGCCCTCGACGCAGTGTTCGAGTCCATCTGCCGCGCCGGACGCGATGCGCCCACCGCCAAGCTGATGCTCGTGCCGGAGGCGTGGGAGGCACGCGACGACGTGCCCCAGGCGCACAAGGACATGTACCGCTATCTCGCCTCGGTGATGGAGCCGTGGGACGGCCCCGCCGCCCTGGCGATGACCGATGGTCGCTGGGCAGTGGCGGGTGTTGATCGCAACGCGCTGCGTCCGCTGCGCTATACGCTGACGTCCGACAACCTGCTGATCGTCGGGTCCGAAACCGGCATGGTCATCGTACCCGAGGCAACGGTGGTCCGGAAGGGGCGCATGGGTCCGGGAGAGATGCTGGCGGTCGATCTGCACCAGGGGGCGGTCTATGATGATAGAGAGATCAAGGACCGGATCGCTGCGGAGCGGCCTTATGGAGACCTCGTCAGTACTTTCAGAACCGTTGACAGCCTTCCTTCGGGGGATGCGGTACCTCCGTCCTATGACCGTGCTGACCTGACGCGGCGGCAGATTGCCGCCAACATGACGCTGGAGGACATCGAACTGATCCTCTCGCCGATGGTGGAGGATGCCAAGGAGGCGGTCGGATCGATGGGTGACGACACGCCGCTCGCCGTCATCTCGGACAAGCCGCGGACCATCAGCCATTTCTTCCGGCAAAATTTCAGTCAGGTCACCAATCCGCCGATCGACAGCTTGCGCGAACGGCATGTGATGAGCCTTAAGACACGCTTTTCGAACTTCTCCAACATACTGGAAGAAGGGTCGCAGAGTTCCGACGTGCTGGTGCTCGACTCGCCTGTGTTGAGCAGCCGGGACTGGAACCGGTTGAAGGCCTATTTCGGCAAGGCGGTCGCGGAGATCGACTGCACTTATCCGGTCAGTGGGGATCACAGCGATCTGCGCGCCGCCATCGCACGAATTCGCGACGAGGCCGAGCAGGCCGTGCGCGCAGGCAAGAGCGAGATATTCCTGACCGACGAGAATGCCGGTCCGGACAGGATGGCTATGGCGATGGTACTTGCCGCCGCTGCGGTCCACACCCATCTGGTGCGCAAGGGCCTGCGGTCCTACGCCTCGATCAACGTGCGTTCGGCAGAATGTCTCGACACCCACTATTTTGCGGTGCTGATCGGCGTCGGCGCCACCACCGTGAACGCCTATCTCGCGGAAGCATCGATTGCGGATCGTCAGGCGCGCGGCCTTTTCGGCGATATGGACCTCGACACCTGTATTGATCGCTATCGCGCGGCGGTCAATGAAGGGTTGCTGAAGATCATGTCCAAGATGGGCATCGCAGTCATCAGCAGCTATCGGGGCGGTTATAATTTCGAAGCGGTGGGTCTGTCCCGCGCGCTGGTCAATGACCTGTTCCCCGGCATGCCGACCAAGATCTCGGGCGAAGGCTACGCCTCGCTCCATATCAGCGCGAGGATGCGGCACGAGACGGCCTATGACGGAGCCGTCGCCCGGTTGCCCATCGGTGGTTTCTATCGTCAGCGGGCGGGCGGCGAGGCACATGCCTACGGCGCGCAGCTGATGCACTTGTTGCAGACGGCGGTATCGACCGACAGCTATTCGACCTATCTGCAGTTTTCACGGGGGGTGCGGGATCTGCCGCCCGTTTATCTGCGCGACCTGCTTGAGTTCAACTATGCGGATGAACCGGTTGCGATCGACGAGGTCGAGGCCATCACCGAGATCCGCAAGCGGTTCGTCACGCCGGGCATGAGCCTGGGTGCGCTGTCTCCCGAAGCGCACGAGACGCTGGCGATCGCGATGAACCGGATCGGCGCCAAGGCGGTGTCGGGCGAGGGCGGGGAAGACAAGGTCCGCTATCAGCCCTACGCGAACGGCGATAATGCGAACTCGACGATCAAGCAGATTGCGTCCGGCCGCTTCGGCGTGACAGCCGAGTATCTGGGCGCCTGCGAAGAGATCGAAATCAAGGTCGCTCAGGGTGCAAAGCCCGGCGAGGGCGGACAGTTGCCCGGCTTCAAGGTGACGGAGTTTATTGCAAAGCTTCGCCATTCGACACCGGGTGTCATGCTGATCTCCCCACCGCCCCATCACGACATCTACTCGATCGAGGATCTTGCTCAGCTCATCTATGACCTGAAGCAGATCAATCCCCGCGCCCGGGTGTGTGTGAAACTTGTAAGCCAGGCTGGCATCGGTACGGTCGCTGCGGGCGTGGCGAAGGCGCACGCGGATGTGATTCTGGTTTCCGGCAACGTCGGGGGAACCGGCGCTTCCCCCCAGACCAGCATCAAATATGCCGGTACGCCGTGGGAAATGGGCCTTTCCGAGACCAATCAGGTGTTGACGCTCAACAGCCTGCGTCATCGGGTGAAGCTGCGCACCGACGGGGGCCTGAAGACTGGGCGCGATATCGTGATCGCGGCAATCCTGGGGGCCGAGGAATTTGGGATCGGCACTCTTTCCCTCGTGGCAATGGGCTGCATCATGGTGCGTCAGTGCCATTCAAACACCTGCCCCGTTGGTGTGTGCGTTCAGGACGAACGGTTGCGGGAGAAGTTCACAGGCACGCCGGAGAAGGTCATCAACCTCATGACCTTCATTGCAGAAGAAGTGCGCGAGATACTGGCGCGCCTGGGTTGTCGCAGCCTTGACGAGGCGGTCGGACGCACGGAGCTTCTGCGGCAGGTGAGCCGGGGGGCCGAACATCTCGACGACCTCGATCTCAATCCGATCCTGGCAAAGGTGGACGCGCCCGACGAGCATCGCCGCTTCAACCTGACCGGCAACCGCAACGAAGTCCCGGACAGTCTTGACGCGCAGATCATCGCCGACGCGAAAGCAGTGTTCGAGCGCGGCGAAAAGATGCAGCTCACCTACACGGTGCGCAATACGCATCGCGCCGTGGGCACGCGCTTTTCGGCACGTGTGACGGAGAAGTTCGGCATGTCCGCGTTGCAGGACGGTCATGTGCACATCCGCTTGCGTGGCAGCGCGGGACAGTCGCTGGGTGCCTTCCTGTGCAAGGGGGTGACACTGGAAGTCTTTGGTGATGCCAACGACTATGTCGGCAAGGGGCTGTCTGGCGGTATCATTGCGGTCCGGCCGATGGTGTCCAGTCCGCTCGAAAGCCAGCACAACACGATCATCGGCAATACTGTGCTGTATGGCGCGACGGCGGGCAAGCTGTTCGCGGCGGGGCAGGCGGGTGAGCGCTTTGCGGTCCGCAATTCGGGCGCGCAGGTCGTGGTCGAAGGCTGCGGCGCCAACGGCTGCGAATATATGACCGGCGGCACGGCGGTGATCTTAGGCCTCACAGGCGCGAACTTTGCTGCGGGCATGACCGGCGGCATGGCGTTCGTGCTCGATGTGGACGGTAGTTTTCAGACCCGTGTCAACGACGAGAGCGTCGTGTTGCAGCGGCTCGATAGCGCCCATTGGGAAGGCGTCCTGCGGGATCTTGTGGAGCAGCATGCCGCAGCAACCAGCAGTAAATGGTCGACCAGCGTCCTGGAGGATTGGGACCGTTGGCGCGGTGAGTTCTGGCAGGTCTGCCCGAAAGAGATGATCGCCCGCCTGGTAAATCCGCTGAGTGACGCGCCGGAGGTAGAGGCTGCGGAATAGGGCGCTTAAGGGCGCCCGACCTTAGCGGGCGTCCGCCATGACCGGCGCAAGTACGCGCCGCGCTGTCTCGACCGGTGCCGCAAAGGATGTCCCGGTGGCTCGCACGGCGGCGCCCGTAGCATCGGTCGCGGGCACGCCGACGCCGCGCCTCCAAACATAATTGTAACCGGGCTTCAGCGCTTCTGGCCGGTTGCTCAGGGGCCATGGCCTGTCATCGTCTCCGGTCGCGCCCACCAGCACCGCGAGCGGGAAGCCCGCACGTGCCATTGTTACATTGTCAGGACGATCCTTGGCCTTGTTACCTGCGGCCATCACCACGATGATGCCCTGCCGTGTTGCGCGGGAGACCGCCCCGACGATCGCGGGGTGGTTCGCCAGCGTGAGCGAGAGATTGATGGCGTCGACCCCGAGAGCGGTCGCATGGTCGATGGCGCGTGCCACCGGCAGCGGATCCGCCTGGCACGGCGGGACGGAGCCCGCAGGACAGCCGGCCTCGTCATCGATCCGGAAGGAAATGATATCGACTGCACCCCCGGCCGCGCGATTGAGAATGGATGCGACGATCGTACCGTGGGAATGGCGTGGACTGAATGTGGCTCGTCCAGGGGCAACCGCCTCGTCATACTCCGCAACCAGTACGGGTGACAATTCCGCCGTCCGCGCGATGCCGCTATCTATGACGGCTACCACAGGCCGTGCGCGACCTGCGGCGACATGAGGTGCGAAGGCAGCAGCGAGAGCCGCCAAGTATAGGAAGATGCGCAATTTTGTACCGTACGCGGAAGTGAGACTATACTATGACATTAACATAGGTCACTGAATCAACGGTAAATTTCCGACGGTGTGCGGTTCCGTTCGTCGCATTGTGCCCCATCCCGCCTTTTCCTTATCACATGTCAATAATCCGGGGATCAGTTCGCAGGCGCGGCGGGTTAGCTTGGCCTTAACCATGGAGAAGGCTATGAACAGAAACAGCATCGCAATAGCCGTCGCTTCGACCTTGCTCATTGGCTCGGTGGCGATCGCACAGTCGACTGGCACCGGCGGCAGCGGCACTACAGCCGGGCAAGGTTCCGGGACCATGTCAGGATCAGGAACAACCACCGGCTCAGGCGACACAACAACCGGAACGGCCGGGACAAGTGGAACGCAGAGCACGGGAACATCAACGGGATCCGGGACCAGCTCAGGTTCTGGTGCCTATGGCGGAAGTGACCAGGGCACGTCAGGTTCTGGCGCCGCCGATTATCGTACGGCCGGAGAGCGCGGCTGAACGACCGTGCCGTGCCGCGCGCGATTCTGCTGCGGGCGGCGATTGCTCTCATCGTCTGCTTTTTGGTCCTGATCGCGTACAATTTTCTGCGCGGGCGATATGAGGAGAAATCCCGCATACCGCCCGTGCCGACACCTACTGGGCAGCCTCATGTCCATAGGTCCATACAGCCGGCTTTTCGAGACCCAGGTCTTCAGAGGATCGAGGTGCGGCGTGGCCCCCATGCGCTCGAACGAGCGCT
>DASULD010000052.1:0-2516 GCA_036278355.1 Sphingobium sp. | reverse complement strand
GGCGAAATGTCGCGTTCGGGACTCGCGCGATCGGCCGGACTTCATGCCAACAGCCTGCGAAAGCTTGGGGACGCGGACTGGAATCCGACTGCGGAAACGCTGGCCAAGCTGGAGACCTATCTGGCGAAGCGGGAGAGCGGCACCGCCCTCGCCAGCCCCGAGGAAATCATCAACGAGGCGCGAAACGGCCGCATGTTCATCCTGGTCGATGACGAGGACCGGGAGAATGAGGGCGATCTGGTCATTCCGGCGCAGATGGCGACCCCCGACGCGATCAACTTCATGGCGACGCACGGACGGGGCCTCATCTGCCTGGCGCTTACCAAGGACCGGGTAGATCAGCTCGGCATCGACCTGATGAGCCGCAACAACGGCACGCGCCATGAAACCGCGTTCACCGTGTCGATCGAGGCACGCGAGGGCGTTACCACCGGGATTTCGGCCGCGGATCGCGCGCGGACCATCTCCGTCGCGATCGATGCGTCCAAGGGCCGGGAAGACATCGTCACCCCCGGCCATGTCTTTCCGCTGGTCGCGAAAGACGGCGGCGTGCTGGTGCGCACCGGCCATACCGAAGCTGCCGTCGATGTCGCCCGGCTGGCCGGCCTCAACCCATCCGGCGTGATTTGCGAGATCATGAAGGATGACGGGACGATGGCTCGCCTCGATGACCTCATCCCGTTCGCGCAGAAACACAGGCTGAAGATCGGCACGATCCGCGACCTGATCGCCTATCGCCGACGCCACGACCATCTGATCGAAAAGCGGGCGGAGGTCCGTTTCGTCAGTAGATGGGGCGGCGAATGGACCGTCATGACCTTTTTCAATCGCGCCACGAAGACCGAGCAAGTCGTGCTTCAGAAGGGACATGTCGATCCCGAGGGGCCGACGCTTGTACGGATGCACCAGATAAACGCGCTGGCCGACCTGTTCGGCGAAGAAAGCGCCCGATCGAGCCTGCTCGCCCGGTCGATGGAAATCATCGGCGAGGAAGGAGCGGGCCTCATCGTGGCCATCAATCGGCGGACTTCCGATGACTTTTCGCGCATGCTGGAGGCGAAGTCGGGGACGGCGCCCCGGGATATGGACGAACTGCGCGACTATGGCGTGGGCGCACAGATCCTGGCCGAACTGGGCGTGCACGACATGATCCTGTTGACGAACAGCCACCACAGCCTGATCGCGCTCGACGGATACGGTCTGACGGTGGTAGGCCAGCGGCCGATTACGGTATAGAGGAGCACCGCCTTGTCGAAATTCCTGATCGTCGAGGCGCGGTTCTACGACCATCTCAACGACTTGCTGATTCAGGGGGCCACGGCCGCTCTGCAAGCCGCCGGGCATTCGTGCGAAGTGCTGACCGTACCAGGCGCACTTGAGGTTCCGGGCGCCATCGCGCTGGCCGCCGAAAGCGGGCGCTATGACGGTTTCGTCGCCATCGGCGTGGTGATCCGGGGCGAAACCTACCATTTCGAGGTAGTGTCCAGCGAAAGCGCGCGCGGTCTGATGGCCCTGAGCCTGGACGGCATTCCCATCGGAAACGGCATATTGACGGTGGAGAACGAAGCGCAGGCCCTCACCCGCGCGCGGCCGGACGAAAAGGACAAGGGCGGCGAGGCCGCGAAGGCGGCGATCCGGATGCTGGAGCTGCGGGACATGTTCGCGCGGTAAGCACCCCGTCCGTCCACGGCCGGATCGCGGAAGGTCACGAAAGTCACGCTACGTCAGGGGGGAGTGGTCCCGCCCGCCCCCGGACACAGGGGCGCGGCGCCGGGCATGCGATGGGGTGACGATGGGCGGCGATGGGCCATGATGTCGCTCCGATCCGGGCCAGCCGTTCCCGCCGCCCGATACCTCTTCGCGCGGCACAGGGGAAGCCGCATCCCGTGAAAGGCCGCAAGGGAAACGCGCAGCGCGCATGGGGGAAGCAAGGGTCGCTGGCGGGCCTGCCCTGAACGGACAAGCGGCGGGATGCGGCGACGGCTTTCCGCGCGGACGCGGCCTTTCGGGCCTTGGGGCGGAGACGTAGCAGAGGGGCGGGGCTGTAGGACAGGCGTTTTGACGTTGGCTGTCGAGCCTTGCCGCCGTCGAAAGTCCGTCATGCCGACGACATTTCGGTGTCCGGCAGAACGGACGAAAGCGCCGCTGAAAAAAACAGGGGCGGCACGAATGCCGCCCCCTTATGCTCAGAAGTTGTAACCGACGGTCACGCCGTATGTGCGCGGCGGCATCAGCGTCCCGCCAATGGTCCGGCTGGTCGCTATCGCATAGCTGCCCGCCCACACCAGCTTGTCCATCAGGTTCTTGACCCACAGATTGACGGAGAACTTGTCCGACGCATCCCGCCATTTGACGTTCGCGTCGATCATGACGTAGCCGTCCTGCGCCAGCCGGTCGTCATTGAACTCTGTGTGGTACTGCTTCGACCGATAGGCAATATTCGTCGCCATGGTGACCGAACTGTCGTTGAAGGCATCGAAGTGGAACTCGGGATTGAGGTTGAGGCTCCACTTGGG
>DASULD010000051.1:0-7492 GCA_036278355.1 Sphingobium sp. | reverse complement strand
TTGTTTATATTCCGCGACCAATTCTTGGTCATTTTCGGCACGGCTCACCCCGGGTTGCGGCGCTTAAATACTAAAGCGATTCGGCGGCCCAAGTCTGGCTGGCTATTGCAAAGGCTATGTGGAAGTTTGCGTCAAAACAAGCGAATTAGATTGCCGGGGCGCGCAGATCGGAGCCACAGTCTCGACATACCGAGCATGCGTTAAATCCGAACATGGCCCAGTTGGTGCCCGTAGCTGGACCGAGTTGGCGTCTTGCAGTGCGCATGGTCGGGCCCTGCGGCCTGCCTGCTGTTCCATCGCGCACGCGGGTCCTGGATCGCACTTGACGACGATGACCCTCGCTGGCAGTTAGAACACATGAACTAGCATTCGACGGGCGGGTTTTCCGCACAACTCATTGCTCGGTGATAGGTGTCAGACGCCTGCACAACAGGAGAGGATCGACATGTCCGATTTGTTTGCACTCACTGGCAAGCGGGTGCTAATTACGGGCGGCGCCCAAGGCCTTGGACACATGATCGCGCAGGAGTTTTTGCGGCGCGGTGCCCATGTCACGATTACCTCGCGAACGGAGGAAGTCAGCAGACAAGCTGCGGAAGAGCTCTGCACCCTTGGCCCTTGCACCGGACTCGTCGCTGACTTGTCGACGCCAGAAGGCGCCGTTGCGCTCGCCGATCAGGTCAAGACAAGTGGCGAACCATTGCACATTCTGATCAACAACGCCGGGAAGAGCGCAGGCGGGTTGATCGAAACCCTGCCGGACCAGAGCTGGCCCGACCTCATGTCGATCAACGTCCAGACCCCCTTCACGCTTGTCCGGGAATTACTGCCGTTATTGCGAGCCGCTGCTACATCCGATGACCCTGCCCGGATTGTGAACCTCGGCTCTTTCGCGGGCCACACTTTGCCCCTGCGACCCACCTTTTCATATAGCGCGAGCAAAGCTGCGGTGCATCACCTGACCCGGATGCTCGCTGCGGAACTGGCGCCGTCGAATATTACCGTGAACGCAGTTGCCCCGGGGTATTTCACTACGCGAATGACATCCGCTATCCCAAAGTCGCACATGGATGAAATGCCGGGCATTGTTCCGCTCGGCCGTCTGGGCAAACCGGACGACATCGCCGCCAGTTGCGTCTATTTATGTTCCATGGCGGGCGCTTACGTGACCGGTGTTCTCCTCCCTGTCGACGGCGGGCTCAGTCGCGCTCGCCCTTGATGGGCGAGGAAGATGATCAATGATTAAGTGAGCGCAAAGCACTGGTTGGACGCTAAACAGCGGCAAGACAGAACATTTGCGAACGCTCATCCTGCATGGCATGCCGACATACGGAGTTTGCGCCGCACTGCGCGCTTCAAAGCTATAACGCCTCGTTCAGGGCGACTTGCTCAAAACGGACCGGAACCGACGTCATGTGGGGCATGGCGTTGATGCTCTCGAAATGCTTGTCGGTGTCGATCAGCGCGTTGACGCAGCTCCCGTCGACCATGATGTCCTCTTTTCCGGGCAAGCCGCCCCAGCCCTGGCTCAGCGCAACGACGCCGCGACGCATAGTGTCGTCGCGTTCGACGATCGCGCGGGTGCGCCCATGAGCAGAAACGATCTCGACGAGCTGGCCAGGTTCAAATCCAAGCTCCACCAGATCCTCACTGTTGAGATAGGCCGGATTGTACTTGTTGCGTTTCCTCACCGTCGGCATCAGGATGCCATAGCTGTTGTAGAGGTCGCGCAGTCGCCGCGATGATAGCAGATGCGTAAATTCGCGGCCGGGTCCTGCACGACGCTGCGCGACGGGCTCGTTTCTATAGCGGCACAATTCGTCGAGCACATCGGCCGGCATCACGTCGAACTTCGCGTCATGTCCAGGACGAGGCGGCTTGACGACGTCGTCCTTTATCGGAAACTGGCGACCGCTCTGGTAGGTGCGCAGCTCGTCGAGGGAGGTCTGGCTGTTCTCCAGCAGGATTTCGATCAGATCCTCGGTGGTCGGCGGCTCGTCGGCATCCATCAGGCATTTGCCAGCGAAATTGATCGTCACGCCCAGCCGCTTGGCCAAAGCCCAGAACACATACCAGTCGTCCACGACCTGAGCGCCGTCAGGCGTTGGCACGATCGCCGGGGTGAACTGCGCCCAGGCCCCCGGGTAGAACTTGAGCGCCGGATGCGACGGCGACATGTCTGGCCGCTCATATTGCAACTTGGCGGGCAGGATATAATCGGCGAGCTGTGTCGTCGGCGTGTCCCAGGTATCGATGACGACGAGCAGGTCGAGCGCGCGCAAGGCTTCATGGGCCTTGTCGCGATCAGGCAAAGACGTCATCGGATTGGCGCCATCGACGATCAACGCGCGGATCTTGTCCGGTCCTGGCGTCAGGATCTCGTCCGTCAGCGTTCCTGAGACACGCTCGCCGAAAAAGTTGCTCGCCCCGCGGATGCGGCTGGGGGGATGCTTCTCCCACGGCCGTGACGCGGGAATGACTTCGGCATACACTTCCTTGGCTGGATTCAGCATGTCTACCGAAGTGATTTTCTGGCCGGCGCGGGGAAATCGTCCGCAGATGATGTTGAGCAGCTGAACCATGTGAACAGCAAGGTTCGAATATTGTGACATATTCGGACCGGTACCGGTCATGACGTGGCCACGCCGGTTGTCGCGCGCAAACATCTCGGCGATTGTTCGTATCGCTCCCGGCTCCAGCCCTGATCGCGCTTCCGCCACTTCTGGCGTGAATGGATCGACCGCCTCGCGCAGGGCGGCCAGCCGCTCCGCACCGACATACTGGTCGCAGAATTCGACGTCGTGCCATCCCTCATCCAGGATCAGACGGATCAGTCCAGCCGCGATTGCGGCGTCCTCCCCCGGATAGGGTTGGAACGCAAGGTCGGCGTTCGCCGCGGTCTCGGTCCGACGCGGATCCACGACGATCAGCTTCATCCCGCGCTGCTTCGCACGCTTCAACCGCTTCACGGGATCGACGCCGAGCACTGACATCGTCGAGTGAGCGATAAACGGGTTCACCCCGAACAACATCAACACATCCATGTCGACAAGGTCGAGAGGGCCAGCCGCCCAGCTGCCGGTCCGCCCTGCTGCGACCATCTTGCCCGACTGATCGATAGTGATCGTCGTGAAATATTGCTCCGATCCGATCGCGTGCATGAAATGGCGATTCATGCCGACCGCCGTCTGAATCATCATCGAACCGTTGCCGGCGAAAAGCGCGATCGAATTGGGGCCGGATTCCCCCATCAGCTCGCCGAGCCGAGCCGCGATCTCGTCAAGAGCCTGTTCGATCGGGACCTCTCTGAAACTGCCATCTGGCTGGCGCTTCAGCGGATGCAGAATGCGTTGCGGATCCCTGTGCGCATGACCGGACTGAAGCCCCTTGAAGCAAGCATAGCCAGAGGACAGCTCGTTCTGGTCGTCGCCGACTATGCGCGTGATGTGGCCGTGTTCATCTACTGTAAGCCGCGTTCCACAACCCCCGGTGCAAATCCGGCAGAACGAGGCATATTCGCCAGGCCCTTTCTCAACGAAAAGCGGTTCCATCGTCGGAATCCTCTCATTACGCGGCTCGTTGCCTTGATCCACCTTGGCAGAGCTTGCCACAACTCGCATTGCAAAACAAATGAACTAATTAAGCCAGGCCAACTTGACGCCTGCGTGGCATTGGCAGCATCAGGTTCACGGGTTGCACTGCTATGATCCGGCACGCCATTTAAGCTTTGGTCGGCACCAAGACCTGTGTCGCGGGGGACCGGGCAGCCAACGCCCGGCATATTTCCAGGAAACTCCTGATCCCCGGGCTCAAAAACTTCTCGCGGTGATAGACGAGATAGTAGCTGCGACGCAGATCCAGGCTTGGCGCCTTCAGTAGCGAAACCCGGCGCTGGGCCATTGCCGGGCCAATCGATAGCGACGATACGCATCCTATCAGTTTGCTGACCGCGACCGTTTCGATGATTGCCTCGATTTGTGGCAGCTCAAGCCTGATCTGCCATTGAGCGAAATAAGGACGCATGGTGCGATCGAGTGCTTGCCGAGTGCCCGATCCGGGCTCTCGTACAACCCATTCATTGGCCAAAAGATCATCTATCGCAACCGACCCTGGTACGGCCAGCGGATGCTCCGGATGGCAGATCAGGACAAGTTCGTCGCCGAGCCATTGCTCGAAAGCTAGTTCGGGATGAACAAGTTCGCCCTCGATGATCCCCAAGTCGAGTTCAAACTCTGCAAGGCGCGACGCAATTTCGGCTGTGTTCCCGATCTCAAGAGTGGGCCGGACACCGCCATGTCGTTCCGCGAATGTTTCGATCAGGCGTGGGGCGAGGTGATTGCCGATTGTCTGTGTGGCGCCGAGCCGAAACGGTCCGGGCCCTCGGCGACCGGCAAGCACGGCATCGATCTCAGTCGCTCGGTCCATGAGATCACTGATCGCAGGTAGCAGATGCCGGCCGGTTTCGTTGAGCTTCAGGCGCTTGCCCACCCGATCGAACAAAGGGCGGCCGTATCTCCGCTCCAGTTCCAGTAGCGCAGCACTGGCCGCCGACTGAGACATCGCCAAAGCTTCCGCTGCGGCCGAAATGCTTTCCAGCTGTGCCGCGCGGGCGAACACCTCAAGCTGGCGCAACGAAAATCGCATATCGATTTTATCGGATGATGATGCCGATAAATCAAGCTTTTTAGATAATGGTATAAAGCTTAATTGAGCGGCGAAAGGAGTGACACTGATGGCTACCCTTCGCACTGAACGAGTTCTCACAGTAAACCACTGGAGCGACACGTTGTTCAGCTTCACAACGACGCGAAATCCGGGCTTTCGTTTTGAAAGCGGTCACTTCGTCATGCTGGGCATGGAAACCCAGGGCAAGCCTTTGTTGCGCGCCTTCAGCATTGCCAGTCCAAGTCATGGTGACTCGCTCGAATTCTTGAGCATCAAGGTGCCAAATGGACCGTTGACGTCACGCCTGCAGGGGATTCAACCGGGACAGGAACTCCTCGTCAGCGACAAGCCCGTCGGTACGCTCGTCGTCCGCGATTTGCGCCCTGGACGGGTGCTCTATCTCCTGGCAACTGGAACGGGGCTCGCGCCCTTCATGAGCATTGTTCAGGATCCCGAAGTGTACGACAAGTTTGATCATGTCGTGCTGGCACACGGTGTGCGCACATGCGCCGAACTGGCCTATGCTGACTTCATCACACAGGAATTGCCGAACACTCCTTATTTGGGCGACGTCATCCGGGAAAAGCTGCACTACTATCCTACGGTAACAAGGGAACCGTTCCGCAACAATGGACGACTGACCTCGTTGCTGGAATCGGGCAAGCTGTCGCGCGACCTCGGGTTGCCGGACCTGGATCCGGTCCACGATCGCGCAATGATCTGCGGCAGCGTGGCGATGCTTAACGATCTTTCGACCCTGCTGGATTCTCGTGGCCTGGAAGTCTCGCCCGGCGTAGGCCAACTCGGCGATTATGTCATCGAGCGGGCGTTTGTAGAGCATTGATATAGTGATGGCACGATCCGGCAAGCAACCTTAGGGGCTGCTAAGAATCAGGATTCACTTAAGGATAGCTTCTGAATTCGGGCGACTTGCGCAGCTGCTCCGGCGCTGCGCAAGAGAATCGCCGCGGTCAGTTCGTCGCTCGCTTCGCCGGGGTGCGAGGAAGCGAGAATGCCAGCGTTTATCGATCAGACGGGTCCCACGCCCAGTACCGGGCGACCGCGCCGCCATCGACGCGCAGGTCGGTTCCGGTGATCATTGCGGCATCGTCAGAAGCGAGGAACACAGCCGCGTTCCCGTAGTCGCTCGGCTTGGGCAGACGTTGCATTGGTATCCGGCTGGCGAAGCGCGCCGAGAGCGCCGAGTAGTCTGGCTGCGGGCCAAGATCCATGTTCCATCGCTTCGCACGCTCGGCCATTTCGCCCACTTCCGTAGCTGTCGGTGTCAAGCTGACCACGCGGATACCATACGCGGCAAGCTCCATCGCAGCGCCGTGGGTAAAATTCAGCATGCCGGCTTTGGCAGTGGTGTAGGCGATATTGCCGGGTTGACCTTGATGACCCGCTGTAGAGATGACGTTGATGACGACGCCGGAGCGGCGCGGCATCATTTTAGCTGTCACGTATTTCGTGAAGAGAAACGCACCGTCGAGAATGACAGAGTTCTGCGCGCGCCATTCATTGAATGGCATGTCTGCAATCGACTTCTGGTTGAAGAAGGCTGCGTTGTTTACGAGGATATCAATCTGACCGAACTCTGCCATGGCCTGTTCAACCGCCGCGCGAACAGCCTCCTCGTCAGTTACGTCACACGTGATGCCGATCGCGCGACCGCCAGAGGCCTTGATCGCCGCAGCGCAGCAGTGCGCATTTTCGCTGCGCGCATCCACTGCGACGATCGCCGCGCCGGCACCGGCGAGTGCCTCAACGATACCACCCCCGATATTCGGGCTGGTGCCGGTAACAAGCGCTACTTTACCTTCCAACTTCATGACCTGCTCCCAAATGCGTATTCCGGCCCCATCACTAAAGCGATTGTACTAGACTCGCAATAGGTGGCGGCTAGCACAAGCTAATCAAACAGCGAAGCCCTCTGCGGAATCTTCCATCTGAAGCAGCCAATCTGCGAAGACGGCAGGCTGGTCGGTGCTTTCCACGTAAAGCGTCGACTCAAATCGAATCCGCCATTGACCTGCTTTGCGCTCGAACGCTTCGGCAAGGCGGAAGACCGCGCGCACGCGACTGCCCTCGGGTATTGCGGCAAGGAAGCGAACCTTGTCGAACCCATAGTTCAGGCAGGACTTTTTCTCGATCTGATCCAGGATACTGGTCGACAGGCCGCTAAGCAGCGAAAGCGACAGCATTCCATGGGCGATGGTTCGGGCGGTTCCGGTCAGCGAGACCGCCGCCTGCGGATCGACGTGGATTGGTGAGTGATCTTCGGTGCAATCCGCAAATGCGTCAATCCGGCGCTGGTCCACGAGCACCCACGGCGAGACTAGGTCCCCACTCCACTGCTGGGTTAGCTGGTGCAGGCGCATTACGCTGACAGCCCTTTGCATTGATCAATCATGTGCTACCCCCGGCCCGCGGACGTTGTCGTTCAACCAAAGTCTCAAACGTTCTTGAATGACGGTTTCCGCTTCTGGAATATAGCATCCAGCGCCTCTCGATGATCCTCTGTTTCATGAACGATGGACTGGAACGCGCCTGCTATTTCCAGGTGATGCTCAAGCGACAACTGGCTGCTGTCGCGGATGAGGCGCTTGGTGATCCGCAGTGTCCGGCCGGGGTTGGCGTCGATGCGTGATGCCAACTCACGCGCTGCGTTCATAAGTTCGCTATCTTCAACCACGCGCGAAACGAGGCCGATCCGTTCAGCTTCCTCGGCATCAATCGTATCGCCGGTGAATGCGAGCTCGCTCGCTTTGGAAATTCCGATAACCCGCGGGAGGAACCACGCGCCGCCATCGCCGGGAATTATTCC
>DASULD010000050.1:0-3581 GCA_036278355.1 Sphingobium sp. | reverse complement strand
AATATCGGCATGTCGCGTCTGGGCAGCATTGAGGAGATGAGCCTGGAAGACTGGAACTGGACCATCAACATGTCGCTGACCAGCGCTTTCCTGGCGATGAAATATGAAATCCCGGTGATGAAGGCCAATGGCGGTGGCACCATCGTCAACACCGCGTCCATGGCCGCGCGGCTCTACACCCCGTCTGCGCCCGGCTCCTATGCCGCGGCCAAGGCGGGAGTCGTGCAGCTCAGTCACCATGCCAGCTGCCATTATGCGAAGGACAATATCCGCGTGAACAGCGTGCTGCCGGGGCTGACGGCGACGCCCGTGATAGCATCCATGTTCACGCTGGAGGAGCAGGCCGAGATCGCGGGCCATAACCAGGTGATCAGCCGCGCCGTCGATCCGCGCGAGATCGCCGATGCGGTGCTGTTCCTGTCCAGCGACGAGTCCACGATGATTACCGGCCGGGGCATCGAAGTGTCGGGAGGACGAACCCACGCCAGCTGAGCGCCGACGGAGGCGGTCGAACCGGAGAAGGAGAGTGCCAGATGACCATTTCGATCTGTCGCGGCGGGGCCTGCTGGCCCGCGCACTCTGGATATCGGTCGGCAGCCTACCGGCGCGCGCGTGGGGTGCGATCATGAACAACGGCGCCGCGACGGCAGCCGCGCTCAAGAGCTGGAGCGCCTATGTCGACCTTCTGAAGCCGGCCGGCGGGCTCAACGACCTCACGGGCTTTCCGCAGGATGACCAGATCCGCGCAGAACTTTATCGCCAGTTGGTGATGAACATTGCGCAATCCTATATCTGGTACTTCCAGTCTACGCCTGAACATCCCGACTGGATGCCGTTCGAAAACAGTATTTTCCTTCTGCAACCAAATCCTGACGCCATTTATCATATCGCTCCGGTCAGCGGCGATGGTGTCTACAAGATCAGCGGCTATCGCGGAACCAACAAAGTTATGGGTTTCGCCGTCGGGCGGGGCATGTTTGGAACGCAGGACCCCCGTCCGGGTTTCAACAATTATGATGCCGATGGCCTGACGCTGGGCAAAGACGGCTATTTCGAGGTGATATTCAGTACGGAAAAGCCGAAGGATTGGACCGGCGACTGGCGTTATCTGGATCCGCAGGCAGGCGACATCATGATCCGTCAGTTCGCCTATGACTGGGGCGTCGACGTGGACGCGCGATTTGCCATCGAGCGACTGGACAAGTTCCCGCTCAAACCCCGACTGACGCAGGAAGAAATTGCCGCCAGGCTGGATGCGATCCTTGGTGGTTTCGTGGAACGTTTCTCCCGCATCTGCATCGGTTATCAGAATAAGGTTATCCAGGATCTGGGGCTGAACGTCATGGAACTTTCGGGTTTCGAAGATCTGGGCAATAGCGGCGAATGGCCGCAAAAATACTTCCGGTGCATCTATGACTATCAGCCGGGCGAAGCGCTTGTTCTGGAAACCGAACTGCCAAAAGGCTGCAAATATTGGAACGTGCAGCTGAACGACGAACTCTGGAACCAGATAGAATTCGGGTATCGCCAGAGCAGCCTGAACGCGATGCAGGCAAAGCTCGACAGCGACGGCAAGTTCCGCGCCGTGATCGCGCTGGACGATCCGGGCGTCGCCAATTGGCTCGACAGCGGCGGCCACACACGCGGCATGCTGGTGGGGCGCTGGCATGGAGCGGACAGCTACCCGATGCCGACGATCAAGAAGGTGCCGCTTTCCGAACTCGCCAGCCACCTGCCCGCCGATACCCCGAGGATAATGCCCGACGAGCGGGAAGCCACGCTGCGCAAGCGCAATCTGGGGCTCCAGATGCGCAGGCGCTGGTAGGATATTCCAGCTATAGCCAGCGAGTTTTCAGCGCAGTTCTTCTTGCGCGGCCGAAACCATGCGCGACCAGTCATTGAGCCGCCGCCACAACATCTCGCGCGTCGAAGCGAAATTGTGCATGTGCGCCATGCGCGGCACGATATAGAGCGAGACGTCGCGCGAAGCGGAATAGGCGGCCGGCTCACGATAAGGTTCGGGGCAGGTATCTCGCTCGCCATCGCCCACAAGCACCGGCACCGTGATCCGCGCGGCATCTTCCGCGAAGGCGCCGGGCAGCATCATCTGCACGGCGCAGTGCGGGATGGTGAGGCTGCCATATATCGGCGTGGTCTGCCGGATCGGATATCCGCCCTTCATATCGTCTTCCAGAATGTCGGCGGGCACATCTTCCCAGTGGAACGGATAGACATAGTCCACGCCTTCATGGTTATGCTCCAGATGGCTTTTGACCTCTCCGCTCGCCACCTTGTCGAAGCGGCGTATGCCATGTTCGAAGGCCGCCTTGTCACGCTGAGGCAAGACGGTGTGGATGGCACTGACGCCAAAGGGCGCGATCGCGTCGAAAGTTGCGAAGCGGCCCTGCGTCAATATGCTGACTCCGCCGCCCATGGACTGCCCCATCCCCACCCGAAAGAGGGACGACAAGCGTGGGAAGTCCTGCGCCGCCGTGCCGTCGAGCAAGGAAGCCGCAATCTGCCTCACACAGGAGTCGTGGGTGGCGGCCATCGTCTGGAAATCGATCCTGGACAGATCGGGCATGCTGCTTTCACCGACGCCCACATGATCGATCGCAACGTGGATCAGGCCGTGACGAGCCTGCCATTCGGCCTCGTCATAGCCTTCATGACGATCAAAATTCATCATGAAATAGTGGCGCGAATATCCACCGCCCGGACAGGCGAAGATCGCGACCGGCCGGTCTGGCATAACGGACGGATCGGGCCAAGTCAGGGTCACGGCCATTTCGACCTTGTCCCCCAATTGCGGTGCGGCTGCCGTGACATCGATACGCTTGTCTATTCTCAGCATGGATTCTCTCCCGGCAATATCCCATGGCTCGGCCCGGGATCGGTTGTTCATATGGTTGTGATGGTCTGGCGCCGTGACGGCTCACCCCATTTCCTTCATCGTGACCCAACGCCTTTCGACATCGGCGCGTTCGACAGCTTCGACTACGCGATGCGCGGCTGCGGCCTCGGTGAAGCTAGGCGACCCCTCCGTTCCGTTGCGAATGGAATCGACCATATGCCGGAACATCCAGTCCATGGCAGCGAAGGCGCGAGGCTCCGCCGTCGCCTCCTCGACGCCCGGAATGGCGTAGAGATCATCGTCGACCGCCACCTCCTCACAGGTCCGCTGACCATAAGTCAGCAACCGCGCGTCGCCCGCATAGAGCTTGGCCGAAGGAAAATTGCCGAAACTGTCGTCGACCAGCAGGAGCCGCCCCCTGTCGCCCCAGACTTCCACACGCCAGCCTTCCGTGTCGGGTACGCACCAGCCGGCCTGCAGACTGCCGATCGCGCCATTTTCCATGCGCAGCACCGCGCTGCCCAGATCGTGCGTTTCCGGCCGTAACACTTCGCCATTGGGCAGGAACCATTCGGGCACGCCGGTCGTCAGCATGCCGGTCGCCTCCGCCACGGGGCCGATCAGATGCGTCAGGAACAGCAGCGAATGAGTCGCGAAATTCCGCCAGGCGCTGCCGCCGCTGCTCTTTTCCGCCAGCCAGTAATATGGATCGGTGTGCTCGGAATAG
>DASULD010000049.1:0-5871 GCA_036278355.1 Sphingobium sp. | reverse complement strand
CGCATTCGGTTCACGAAGCGTGCGCAAGCGAATATGCCGCAAGGGGACTCGCGCTGTTGTCGGATCATAGCATTTCGGGGCTACAAGCAACTGCTGCTTATCTGCACCTGCGGACACAGCGAAAGCCGATGTGGCTCGTCGAAGTATCGATCATCTCCGGATGGCGTGCCGCTGGGCGGTAGCGCTGACAATAATTTGCAGCACAGAGGTGGGAGCCGCCCTTGATCACCTTTCGGCCGATGCGGACGTTCGGCTGGGTCGGATCGAGACTGTCCTTCAGCCGGCCACCGCGCGGATTGCTGATCGCGCAGCAGGGCCTCTTGCCTTTTCCGGCCAGAGGAAGGCCGGGGGCGGACCACCAATCACTCGTCCATTCCCACGTATTGCCGATCATGTCGTAAAGCCCGTAGCCGTTGGGAGGAAAGCGGCGCACCGGAGAAGTCCGCTCAAAGCCGTCTTTCATGGTGTTGGCGAACGGAAAGAGGCCCTGCCAGTAGTTGGCCATCATTCGACCGTTCGGCGCCAGTTCGTCGCCCCAGGCATATTCACTGCCGTCGATTCCGCCCCGCGCCGCAATTTCGAATTGCGCTTCTGTTGGCAGCGATTTTTCAGCCCACTGCGCATAGGCCTCAGCGTCGCGATAAGCGACATGGACCACAGGATGATCAAGCAGGCCTAATGCCTCGACATCGGCTTCGGGTCCATAGGGATGGCGCCAGTCGGCTCCGAACTCGAAACGCCACCAGTTCGCCGGATCGCCCAAATCGACAGGACGTTCCGTTTTGTAAAACACCAGCGAGCCCGGCCGCGCCATCTCAGGCGGCATGCCAGGGTAGGCTTTAGGGTCGGGCGCAACCTCGGCCACGGTCAGATGGCCCGTGCCCTCCACGAAGCGGGCGAACTCCCGGTTGGTGACAGGTATCTCGTCGATCCAGAAGCTGTCGATCGTAACCCGTCGTCGCGGGGCTTCCTCAGGATAGAAGTGGTCGGACCCCATCAGAAAGGTGCCGCCATTGATAAAGATCATGCCCGGATGATCGATGGCGACACTCCCTCGGTCAACGACAGCCGCGGTATCTCGGAGGGGCAATCATGTCCATTGGGGAAGACGTCGCACCGTCTGTTGAACTTTTGCAGACTGCGAATGGCGCGCATTTCCTTTAAAGTCGATGCGGCGTTAGACTGAAGGTTAAGACTAGCATCAAGCAAGCCACCTCGACGCCATGGAATCGCCGTCTTCAGGCACCCCGATTTGTCCTGGCGTGCGTGATAGGCGTGGCGCGGGAACAGGCTGAGTTACGCCCTCACGTTCGACATAACTCCCTCGTGCAATGCTGTGCGGGTGATTAGGAGCTTCCATTGCCGTCAATACCGGGGCAATGCAGCCATCCACTTGCGCAAGAAGTGCAATCCAATATGCTTGATCCTGACTGGCAAACTTGCTGGCCAGGGCACCCGCAAGTTCTCCCCACCGGGATTCGTCATATTGAGTAGGCGTAAATTCTTCAAGACCTAGCTGCTGCATTAGCGCCGCGAAGAATTGTGGTTCAAGCGGGCCGACCGAGATTTCCCGTCCATCACGACACAAATAGCATCGATAGAACGGTGCGGCTCCTGAAAGGACATTTCGGTCACGATCCAGCGAAATCCGGCCAGTATTTTCAAGGCCGGTAAAAAAGGTCATCAACGAAGCGACGCCATCCACAATCGCCGCGTCTACAACCTGTCCTAAGCCGGATTTTTCTCTTTCCCACAATGCCGCAAGGATTCCGAAAACCAGAAATAACGATCCGCCACCGAAATCTCCGACCAGATTAAGGGGAATTGCTGCCGGCTCTCGCGGTTTGCCCATGGCCGCCAGTGCGCCTGTGATCGCAATATAATTGATGTCGTGACCGGCGCGTTTGGCAAGTGGTCCATGCTGACCCCAGCCCGTCATTCGACCATAGATCAGGCGAGGATTGTCCGCGCAAAGCCTATCGGGTCCCAGCCCAAGCCGCTCCATCACTCCGGGCCGCAACCCCTCGATTACGACGTCAGCTCTCTGAGCGATCCGCCTGCTCCAGCTACATCCTGACTGGGTCCGGATATCCAAAACCTTCACAGCACGCCCGCGGTCAACGATGGGGTTCGGCCAACCGTTGCCGCCGGGCCTATCAATCCTCAACACTTCTGCACCCATATCCGCCAGCAGCATCGCGGCATGGGGACCTGGTCCTATGCTGGCAAACTCAATGACCTTCAATCCTTCCAGCGGCCCCTTGCTCACACCCTAGCCTCAAGGTCGAGGAAGCCCGCCAACCGCCGTCCGATAGTTTGCTTGGCCTCCTCGATCATCCGATCGAGCAGCTCTTTGCAGGTCGGAATGTCATGGATTAGGCCCTGGACCTGTCCCGCCCATACCAGGCCTGCATCGACATCACCAGACTCAAGGGCGACACGTCCGCGTGCACCCGAAACAAAAGGCCGAATATCCTCAAACACTGCATTGTCTCGCTTGCTGATCTCGATGACTTTATCGGAAACGCTGTTCTTCGCAACCCGGCCGGTATTGTGGAATTTGCGGAAGATCAGATTGGTGGATCGCTCGTCATTGTGGACGATGAATTGTTTGATCCGCGGGTGGATCGGCGCCTCGACCGTGGCGCAAAAGCGCGTTCCCATATTGATCCCGTCCGCGCCCAACGCCAAGGCGGCGACAAGGCCACGGCCATCGCCGAAGCCGCCGCTCGCGATCATCGGGATCTTCACCTTGTCGGCGGCTGCAGGGATCAGGATGAGGCCCGGAATATCGTCCTCGCCTGGATGGCCGGCACATTCGAAGCCATCGATCGATATCACGTCCGCCCCCATGCGTTCTGCCGACAATGCATGGCGGACGGCGGTGCATTTATGGATGACCTTGATCCCGTGACCCTTGAAGTCATCGATGTGCTCCTGCGGCTTGTAGCCCGCCGTTTCGACGATCTTCACGCCGCTATCGATGATCGCCCTGCGATATTCGGCATAAGGGGGCGGAGCCACAGAAGGAAGGATGGTGAGGTTCACGCCGAAAGGCTTGTCGGTCATGGCCCGGCATCGATCGATTTCGCGGCGCAGATCGTCCGGCGTGGGCTGGGTAAGCGCAGTGAGCATGCCCAACCCGCCGGCATTCGACACCGCCGAGGCGAGCTCGGCTCGCCCGACCCACATCATGCCGCCCTGCACGATTGGATACTGGATGCCCATCAGGTCCGTGAAACGTGTACGCATTCTAATCTCCCTACCCCCTTGTCGCTCAGCGGCCTCGCCATTTGCCGCGTTTTCCACGACCGGCTGCATGTCTTCCGATCCGTCCTTGTTCGCCATCATGATCTGGACCATGCGGCGCTGAGTAATCGGTGCCCGGACTAGCTCATCTCGAGCGCACGATGGCCCGTTTCATGTGATGATCCCCGCCATCAAGGGCATCCGTGCATCCCGGACATGGCTATAATGCCTCCACAATGGTGACATTGGCCATGCCGCCACCTTCGCACATTGTCTGAAGCCCCCAGCGTTTGCCCTGCTGGCGCAATGCGTGGATCATTGTCGTCATCAGTTTGGTGCCGCTGGCGCCGAGAGGATGCCCCAGCGCAATCGCCCCGCCCCTAGCATTGAGCTTCGCGGGATCAGCGTCCAGCGCCTTGAGCCAAGCCATCGGAATGGAAGCGAACGCCTCGTTCACCTCAAACAGGTCGATATCGTCCAGCTTCATCCCGGCCCTAGCCAAAGCCTTGCGCGTCGCCGGAATGGGCTCCTCCAGCATGATAACGGGATCGCCAGCAGTGACCGTGAGGGAATGAACTCGCGCTATGGGGGTCAACCCATGGTCCTTCACCGCCTGCGCGCTCGCCACCAGCACCCCCGATGCGCCATCGGTCATCTGGCTGGCGTTGGCCGCCGTGATCGCGCCGCCCTCGACGATCGGCTTCACCCCGGCCATGCCCTCAGGCGAGGCATCGAAGCGCACCCCTTCATCGGTGTCGAAAATCGTTCCATCGACCTGCACCGGCACGATCTCTTCGCGGAACAGGCCAGCCTCAATCGCGCCTGCCGCCCGCCTGTGGCTCTCCAGCGCGTAGCGATCCATATCCTCCCGGCTGAAGCCATATTTGTCGGCTATCGCCTGGGCTCCACGAAACTGGCTGAATTCGGATACGCCGTAGCGATCCAGGATCCGGCGACTCCACGGCCCCTGCCCTATTCCGGCCTGTGCATGCAGCGTATAATTCGATCCCATCGGCACACGGGTCATGCTCTCGACACCAGCGGCGATGAGCAGGTCCTGCGTGCCCGACATCACGGCCTGCGCGGCGAAATGCAGCGCCTGCTGGGAAGAACCGCATTGCCGGTCGATCGTGACGGCAGGCACGCTGTCGGGCAGGCCGGACGCCAGCACCATGTTGCGGCCAAGGGCGAAAGACTGCTCGCCCGCCTGGCTGACGCATCCGGCGATCACATCCTCTATCGCGGCGGGATCAATGCCGGACCGCTCCACGAGCGCGTCCAGCACCACGCCGCCCAGATCGGCGGGATGCACGCCCGCCAAGGCGCCCTTTCGGCGGCCTCCTGCGGTTCGCGCCGCTGCAACAATAAAGGCATCGGTCATTTGCTGTTCTCCTGATGGAAATTCGGCGGGCGCTTTTCGACGAACGCGGCTATGCCTTCGCGGCCTTCGAACGTCCGGGCGCGGGCAGCGATTGCGCGGCTTTCCAGTTCCATCTGGGTTTCCAGAGGTCGCGTGAAGGCATCGAGCAGCAGCGCGCGCGTCGCGCCGATCGCGCCCGTCGCGGCATTGCCCAGTTCCTGCGCAATGACATTGGCCTCGGTCGCCAGCGTTCCTTCCTCGACCACGCGGGTGATGATGTTCATGGCCGCGGCCTCCTCCGCCGATATCCTGGGATTGCGCAGCATCATTTCCTGCGCCTTTCGCAGGCCGACCAGCCGGGGAAGAAGCCAGGTCGTTCCCCCGTCGGGCACCATGCCGATCGCGGTGTAGGCCAGGGTGAAATGCGCTGCGGGCTGCGCCAGGACAATGTCGCCGAGAATGGCGAGGCCGACGCCCGCGCCCGCCACGGGACCATTGATGGCGGTCACGACCGGTTTGTCCATGCGTGCAAGCCGGGCGATACCCGAATGCAGATAGGCAGTAATTTCCTTCAGAAATGATGGCAGCGCATCGCCCGCCCCGTGAAATGCGGCCACATCGCCGCCGGCGCAGAACAGCCGGCCTGCGCCGCTGATCAGCACGCATCGCACGCCGTCATCCTCATCACAGAGGATGGCCGCATCCATGAAGGCGCGCGCCATCGGGATGTCGATGGCGTTGCCGACCGCCGGCCGGTCCAGCGTGAGCCGCATGACGGCTCCGTCCCGCTCGACCCGCAGGCCATTTCGGGTCTCCGTCATCGCGGGGCCATGCGGATGGCGCCGTCCAGCCGGATGACTTCGCCATTGAGCATCGGATTGCGGATGATGCTTTCGACAAGCTGCGCATATTCGGAAGGTTTGCCGAGCCGGCTGGGATGGGGCACCTGCGCGCCCAGGGCATCCTGGACATTCTGCGGAAAGGATTCCAACATCGGCGTCAGGAAGATGCCGGGGGCAATCGTCATCACGCGGATCTTGAACTGGGCGAGATCGCGCGCCACCGGAAGGGTCATGGCAACCACGCCGCCCTTGGACGACGAGTAGGCGGCTTGCCCGATTTGCCCGTCAAAGGCCGCCACCGACGCCGTGTTGACGATCACGCCGCGCTCGCCCTCGATTTCTTCCGCGGCGGCAAGCTGCGCGGCAACTTTCGAGATCATGTTGAACGTGCCGATCAGGTTCACTTCGATCGTCCGGCGA
>DASULD010000048.1:0-2221 GCA_036278355.1 Sphingobium sp. | reverse complement strand
CGCCGCTGGTTCGACCTCATCATCGCCAATACCGAAGACCTTGCGGCGATCATGACCGCCGAACAGGGCAAACCCATGACGGAGGCGCGCGGCGAGGTGGCCTATGCGGCCAGCTTCATCGAATGGTTCGCGGAAGAAGGAAAGCGCGCCTATGGTGACGTAATTCCCGCGCATGACAAGGCGATGCGCCTGCTGGTCGTCAAGCAGCCGATCGGCGTGACGGCCGCAATCACGCCGTGGAACTTTCCGGCGGCCATGATCACGCGCAAGGCGGGACCAGCCCTCGCGGCGGGATGCCCCATGATCATCAAGCCGGCCAGCGCCACACCGCTGACCGCCTTCGCGCTTTGCCGTCTGGCGGAGGAAGCAGGAATTCCCCCTGGCATCCTTTCCTGCATCACCGGCAATGCCGGGGAAATCAGCGACACATTCTGTTCGAACCCGCTGGTGCGAAAGATCAGCTTTACCGGGTCGACAGAAATCGGTCGCGACCTCATGGCCAACGCCGCGCAGCATATCACCAAGCTCAGCCTGGAACTGGGCGGCAATGCCCCGTTCATCGTGTTCGACGATGCCGATCTGGATGCCGCGGTTGCCGGCGCGATGCAGTCCAAATTCCGCAACGCGGGTCAGACCTGCGTGTGCGCCAACCGGCTTTACGTGCAGGACGGGATTCACGACGCCTTTGTCGAACGGCTGTCCAAGGCGGTGGGCGGCCTCAGGATCGGCAACGGGTTTGACGAGGGGGTCACTATCGGCCCCCTGATCAACGAGGGCGCCGTTGCGAAGATCGAAAGCCATATCGGCGACGCACTGGCGAAGGGGGCCACTCTGGTGGCGGGGGGACGCCGGTCTGAACTTGGCGGCAGCTTCTTCGAACCCACCATCATGACGGGAATGACCAGCGACATGCTGGTGGCGAAGGATGAGACTTTCGCGCCATTGGCCCCGGTTTTCCGGTTCAGCGACGAAGCGGAGGTCGTGCGCATGGCGAATGACACCTGTTTCGGCCTGGCCGCCTATTTCTTTGCCCGCGATCTGGGGAAGGTGTGGCGCGTGGCTGAGGCGCTGGAATATGGCATAGTCGGCGTGAACACAGGGCTTATTTCGACCGAGGTCGCGCCCTTCGGCGGAGTCAAGGAAAGCGGCCTGGGCCGTGAAGGCTCGAAATATGGCATCGAGGATTATCTGGAGATCAAGTATATCTGCATGGGCGGCGTCTGAGACCGTGCCGAGGGGATGGCAAAGCGCGCGGACGCCTGTTCACCTCCATTCAATGAGCAGGCGGCTCAGCGTCAGATGCGCGATGCGCCATTCCCCTTCCGCAACGCGCCGATAGCGTTCACGATAATGGCCGTAGCCGAGCAGTTGTCGCACCGGACTGCCCTCTGGCATCAAAATGATGTCCCGCATCGGCCAGATTCCCTCGGCCTCCGTATCCGACAGGATATCGATCTCGCCCATATGCCCATGATGAACGGTGATCGTCCCCATCAAGGCGCTCGACATCGCTTTCAGGATCGCCGCGCGCCCTTCGATCAGCCCGCCCTGCGGATCTACCGCCATCCCCGCATCCGCGAGGGCAGCCATTTCCGACCGCATGTCCATCACCGCGTCCTCGGTGAACACATCACCCATGGCTTGCCAGTCCCGCAGGTCCATGTTTCTGAAATAGCCTGCCTTCAGCGCCCGGATCGCCTGCGCATGGGCCAGATGTCTTTCCGTCATCGGCATCGCGGTGGACATCAGTGCCTCCTCTTCATCTCGATCGCCAGCGGTGCCTGAGCCAGTGGACGGCGCGACGTCCCAATGGACGATGTGACGCGGGCACCCCTCATCCCACAGACTTGTCGGCGGTGTCGCCAACAGGAGAGAGACGATGTCGGAAACGCTGGCACCCCATCACTGCACCTGCAACCGGCCCTATACGTCCGCCACGATCCTGCTGCTGACAGGGTTGTTCTTCCTAGTCGCGGGTTTCCGGCTGCTGCAACTGGGCGGATCGGCCTATTATATCGTGGCCAGCCTACCGCTGCTGGGCAGCGCGGTGCTGCTGTTTCGCCGACGGCCCTCCGGCTATTTGCTCTATGCGGCTTTTCTGGTGGTAACTGCGATCTGGGCGGTGGCGGAAGCGGGCTTCGTCTTCTGGCCGCTATTCGCTCGGCTGGGCGCACCCCTCGTCCTCGCCATCGGTATGGCGCTGCCATGGCTGTGGCGGCGC
>DASULD010000047.1:0-13130 GCA_036278355.1 Sphingobium sp. | reverse complement strand
TCACGCATAGGCGCTGCCCGCAATCGCCCTCGCCATGTCGGCTGGGTCGAACGGCCTCAGGTCGTCCACCGTTTCGCCGACACCGATAGCATGGATGGGAAGCCTGTATTTCTCGGCAGCGGCGACCAGCATGCCCCCGCGTGCCGTTCCGTCGAGCTTGGTCATGACAAGGCCGGTGACATCGGCGATGTCCTTGAACACCTCGATCTGATTCAGGGCGTTGTTGCCGGTGGTCGCGTCGAGCACCAGTACGACATCGTGCGGGCTCGCTGGGTCGAGCCGTCCCAGAACACGGCGTATCTTCGCCAGTTCGTCCATCAGTTCGGTACGGTTCTGCAGTCGCCCGGCGGTATCGACGATCAATATGTCGATGCCCTGCTCAGTAGCCTGCTTCACCGCCTCGAACGCAAGGCCGGCCGCGTCGCCCCCTTCCTTGCCCGCGACAATCGGCACGCCGATGCGTTCCGCCCATATGCGGAGCTGGCCAATGGCAGCGGCGCGGAAGGTGTCGCCGGCAGCCAGCATGACGCTGCGCCCCTGTTCCTGAAAGCGCTTGGCAAGCTTCGCGATAGTCGTCGTCTTGCCCGATCCGTTGACGCCAATGATCAGGATCACCTGCGGCCGAGCGTTCCGGTATTCCAGCGGTTTCGCCACCGGACGCAGCACCTTTTCAACCTCGTCGGCGATCACCTCGCGCAGATATTCCTCGGTGATCATGCGGTTGTACCGCCCCTCCGCCAACCGGTCGCGGATACGCATCGCCATGGCGGGTCCGAGGTCGGAGACGATCAGCGCCTCCTCGATCTCATCGAGCGTCTGCGCGTCGAGAGGCTTGGCGAACAGGCCGGTGAGGTTTTCGCCCAGCTTGTCGGACGTGCGCTTGAGGCCGCCGAACAGCTTCTCACGCCAGCTCTTGGGGGTGGTTTCGGTCATGCGGCCTTTTGCGCGATCAGGGCGTCGTTCTCAACCCCGCAGATCGTGACGGCATGAACCCCGCCACGGGGCTGAGAAGAAGGGAAGCGCACCAATGCGAAATTTTCCGCGTGGCCTCTTGTTCCATCGCCTTCGGTCAGTATCTGCTGCCGCGATCCGACCAGACCGCGCAGCCAGCCCGAGCGGTTTTCGGAGCAGGCCTGCCGTAGCCGGGCCGCGCGATCCGCGATGTCGGCCTTGTCCACCTGGGGCATGCGTGCGGCGGGCGTGCCCTCACGCGGCGAGTATGGAAAGACGTGGCCGTGGACAATCCGGCAGGCTCGCACCAGATCGAGCGAGTTGCGGAACATGGCCTCTGTCTCTGTCGGGAAACCGGCGATGATGTCTGCGCCGATGGCGATGTCCGGCCGCGCGGCGAGCAGCCGTTCGACGATCTGGATAGCGTCGGCGCGGGAATGGCGGCGTTTCATCCGCTTCAGGATCATGTCGTCCCCCGATTGCAGGGACAGGTGCAGGTGCGGCATCACGCGCGGCTCCTGCGTCGCGAGGGCGAAGAGCCGATCGTCGATTTCCACGCTGTCGATCGAGGAGAGGCGCAGGCGCGGAAGCTCGGGAACATGGGTCAGGATACGCTCGACAAGGCTGCCCAGGGTCGGGCTGCCCGGCAGGTCGGCGCCGTAGCTCGTCATGTCGACGCCGGTCAGAACGACTTCGCGGCAGCCATCGCCCACCAGCGCCGCGATCCGGTCGATCACCGCCCCTGCCGGGACGGAGCGGCTGTTCCCCCGCCCATAGGGAATGATGCAGAAGGTGCAGCGATGATCGCAGCCAGTCTGAACCTCGACAAAGGCGCGGACATGCCGGGCAAAAACCGTGATCCGGGGTTGCGGCGTTTGTGACAGGGCTTCGGGCGCCGCCATGATGTCGGAAACCCGGACCCGTCCCACGGCGGGATCGAAACTGGCCGATTGCAACTTGTCCCGGTTGCCGAGCACCTGATCCACCTCCGGCATGTCGGCGAACATGGCGGGGTCGGTCTGCGCCGCGCACCCGGTCACGACGATCCGCGCGTCGGGACGCCGACGCCGGGCGCGACGGATCGCCTGACGCGCCTGACGCACGGCCTCTGCCGTCACCGCGCAGCTGTTGATGATGATCAGGTCGTCCCGGTCCGCGGTGAGGCCGCGCATCGCCTCACTCTCGGCGATGTTGAGGCGGCAGCCGAAGGTGACCAGTTCGGGGCCGCTCATCCGAAGTCTTCCCAGTCGGCCTCGCCGTCGAAAACATGGGTGGCCGGGCCGGTCATGCGGATCGGACGGTCCGGTTCCCATTCGATGACAAGATCGCCGCCGGGCAGGGAGACGATGACCGGACCACTGGTCAATCCGCGCCGGATCGCCGCCACGGCGGTCGCGCAGGCGCCGGTGCCGCACGCCTGGGTGAGGCCCGCCCCCCGTTCCCAAACGATCAGGCGGATATGGCCGGGACCCGTCATCTGCGCGAAATTGACGTTGACGCGCTCCGGAAACAGGGGATCGGTTTCGATCAGTGCGCCCAGCCGGGCGCAGTTCACCGCGTCCAGATCATCGACGAAGAAAACGACGTGCGGATTGCCCACATTGACGCAAGCGGGCGCAGGAAGGTCTTCCCAGCCCACCGGCAGGCGCAGCGTATCCATGGCATAGGCGAGCGGGATCTCGTCCCATTCGAAGCCCGGCCGACCCATGTCGACACTGGCGCCCTCACCGTCGGTGCGCGCTTCGAGTATGCCGGCCCCGGTTTGTATGGTCACGTCGCGTCCGAGAAACAACGGAATGCAGCGGGTGGCGTTGCCGCAGGCGGAAACCTCCGACCCGTCGGCGTTGATGATGCGCATGGATACATCCGCATGATCGGACCTGCCGATCAGTATCACCTGATCGCACCCTATGCCGGTGTGCCGATCGGCAATGGCACGGGCGCGGGCAGCCGTCATCGGGACCGTATGCTCCCGCATGTCGATCACGACGAAATCGTTACCAAGACCATGCATCTTGCTGAACCTGCCCATGCGCGCGCATGTAGGGGCATCGTCGTGTAAAGTCCATGCTGCCGGCCTGCGTCGAGCCAGTCAGGACCGCGCTATATCGCCTTCCGATCCATGTTCGTGGCGTGAGGCCGGGGCATCTCCGGGTGGGAAGCGCGCCCCCCGGCGGGGGCAGGCGCGAGCAGACCCTGCTGCGCGAGCAAAATGAGTACCTCATCGTTGGGCATGGGTTTTCCGTAGTGCCACCCTTGCCCGTCCTTGCAGCCGAGTTGGCGCAGACGCTCCTCGATCGCGCCGTCCTCTATTCCTTCCGCAGTCACCGGCAGGCCAAGGCTGTCGCCCAGACGCGCGATGGTGCTGACGATCGCCGCGCTCTGGCTGTTCTGGTTGATCGAGGACACAAACTCGCGGTTGATCTTGATCCGGTCGAACGGCAGCGCGCGCAGATGCGCGATGGAGCCGTATCCCGTACCAAAATCGTCGAGCGCTATGCGGATACCCTGATTTTTAAGCGAGGATACGATGGCCTGCGCCAGCGTCATGTTTTCGAACAGGGCGCTTTCGGTGATGTCGACCTCGAGCCGGTTGGCGGGGAGTCCCGTTTCCAGCAGCAGTTTTCGCAGCTTCTGGCTGAGCCACACATCCTTGAGCTGGGCAGGCGAGATATTGACCGACAGCGTCAGCCCCGCGTCCCAGCCGCACGCGTCCGTGAATGCCTGCCTCATGACGTCGAGCGACAGATCGGAAATGAGGCCGCTTTCCTCTGCCACGGGAATAAACACCTCCGGGGAGATCATTCCCTGAACCGGGTTTTGCCAGCGCGCCAGCATCTCGAAACCGGTGAGGCGCTTGCTGGCCAGCTCCATTTGCGGCTCGTAGAACGGCACGAACTCTTTATTCGGGATACCGCGACGGATACCCGCCTCGAGCGACCCGCGCATATTCAGTTCCTGCTCCATCGACTTATCGAACCACGCATAGCAGTCGCGGCCCTGCCGCTTGGCCCGGTACATGGCGATGTCCGCGCGGCGCATCAGCGCGTCCAACGTGCGGCACTCACGATCGGAGCGCGCAATGCCGATCGACGTGCTGACGGCAAGCTGGAGGTTGCCGTCCGTCACTGGCTCGGTCATCGAAGAAACCAGACGCTCGGCAATGCGGTGGACGGTTTCGGGAACATTCGCTTCGACCGCAAGCGCGCAGGCAAATTCATCGCCGCCCAGCCGTGCCGTCAGCGCGCCCGGGGGCATGAGCGCCTGGATCCGCTGCGCAGCGGCGATGAGGACAAGGTCGCCGGCAGCATGGCCGTGAACGTCGTTGACCCGTTTGAAGTTATCGAGGTCGAGCAGCATCATGACCATCGATTGGCCGGACGCCTCTGTCTGGGCCAGCAGTGACTCACTCATCTCTCCGAAGGAACGGCGATTGAGAAACCCGGTGAGCGGATCGGTCGCCGCGAGCGAACTGGCACGTTCCTCGGCCTCCCGGCGGCGCTGGACCTCCATCTGAAGATCGCGATAGCGACGCCACCCGATCAGGATGAGCGCGATGTTCAAAAGAAGCGTGGTAAGCAGGATATGCTCGACGCTTGGACCAGCACCGGTCAGATGGCGCACCACGGCGGTCATCGCCGCTCCGCCAGTCCAGATAAACAGGACGATGGCGGCGATGACGACGCTGCCGGTGATCAGCTCCCGCTCGACCGAGGACGTCATACTGCGGTTGGCATTTTCGGTCATTGCTTGCGCTTCGTGCCCAGTCCACATGGAATTCACCGCCCCATGCAACTTTGCGCAAATCGTTTGACAAACTATTAACCGGGCCCGTTCAGCCTGTTCTCTCTCGCCTGGTCCGTCGCTTGCGTTGGCAGTGCGTTTATCGTAGGGGCAGCAGGTGTCCGGCCGGTGAAGGCCGTCCGGAACCTGACGATATCCACGGTCCCCCGGGCGTGTGCCCAATGGTCCACGGATCGACGCTGGTCGGCGAGGTTTCGCCCACCGGCGTGTTTGTCGTTGGGGAAAATGATGAGGTTTTCCGCGGTTCTGAACCGCAAGAGGTGCAGATGTTCGAGTCCCTGAGCGATCGCCTTACCGGTGTGTTCGACAAGCTTCGCGGTCGTGGCGCACTGACCGAGGACGATGTCCGCGCCGCGATGCGCGAGGTGCGAATCGCGCTGCTGGAGGCCGATGTCGCGTTGCCTGTGGTACGGGAATTTGTCGACCGCGCGACCGATCGCGCGGTGGGCAGTGATGTGCTGCGCTCCGTCACGCCTGGACAGATGGTCGTCAAGATCGTTTCCGATACGTTGACCGAGTTCCTCGGCGCGGAAGGCAGCGAGCTGATGCTCGATGTTGCGCCCCCGGCCGTTGTCATGGTGGTGGGTCTTCAGGGATCGGGCAAGACCACGACGACCGCAAAGATAGCCAAGCGCCTGAAGGACAAGGAACGCAAGAAGGTGCTGATGGCGTCGCTCGACGTCAACCGTCCGGCGGCGCAGGAACAGTTGGCGGTGCTCGGCACCCAGGCCGAGGTCGCGACGCTGCCGATCGTGCCGGGGCAGCGCCCGGTAGAGATCGCGCGGCGCGCGCTCCAGTCGGCGAAGCTTCAGGGCTTCGACGTGGTGATGCTCGATACGGCGGGCCGTCTCCACGTCGATCAGGCGCTGATGGACGAGATGAAGGCGGTGGCCGAAGCCGCCGATCCGCAGGAAATTCTGCTCGTCGTCGACAGCCTGACGGGTCAGGATGCGGTGAACGTCGCGAGGAGCTTCACCGAGCAGGTGCCGCTGACGGGCGTGGTGCTCACCCGCATGGACGGCGATGCGCGCGGGGGCGCGGCGCTTTCCATGCGCTTCGTCACCGGCGCGCCTATAAAGTTCGCCGGTATCGGCGAAAAACTGGACGCTCTGGAACCCTTTTATCCCGATCGGGTCGCCAACCGCATCCTGGGCATGGGCGATGTCGTCAGCCTCGTCGAAAAGGCCGCGGAGGTCATCGATGCGGAGGAGGCCGACAAGCTCGCCAAGAAGATGGCGAAGGGGCAGTTCGACCTCAACGACCTGCGGACCCAGTTGCGCCAGATGCAGCAGATGGGTGGCCTCGGCGCGCTGGCGGGCATGATCCCCGGCCTCAAAAAAGCGCAGGCGGCGATGGCTCAGAACGCCATGGGCGACAAGGCGCTGGTTCACCTGGACGCCATCATCGGATCGATGACGCCCAAGGAGCGGGAACGCCCGGCGATCATCAACGCCAAGCGCAAGATCCGCATCGCCAAGGGCGCCGGGCGGACGGTGCAGGAAGTCAACAAGCTCCTGAAAATGCATCAGGAGATGGAGACCGCGATGAAGAAGATCCGCAAGATGGGCGGATTGGGCGGCCTCGCAAAAATGTTCATGGGGAAGGGCGGCGGCGGCCTTGAAGGGTTGCTCGGCGGGGGAGGAGGCGGTCTGCCGGGCCTTCCCGGCGGCGGCGACATGCCGAAGCTTCCACCCGGTTTCGAGAAGTTCATGAAGAAATAATTTGGTTTCAACGGTTCAATTTCAGAAAGGTAAGGTTGGATTTATGGCAACGGCAATTCGTCTTTCGCGCGGTGGCTCCAAGAAGCGGCCCTATTACCGTATCGTGGTGGCCGACAGCCGCGCTCCGCGCGACGGCAAGTTCATCGAACGCATCGGCAGCTACAATCCGCTGCTCGCCAAGACCGACGAAAAGCGCGTGGTGCTCGATACGGAGCGCGCGAAATACTGGGTCGCACAGGGCGCGCAGCCGACCGATCGCGTCGCCCGCTTCCTGGACGCGGCCGGCGTAAAGGAGCGCGGTGCGCGCAGCAACCCGAACAAGGGTGAGCCTGGCCAGAAGGCGAAGGATCGCGCCGAGGAGAAGGCCTCGAAGATCGCCGAGGCCGAAGAGGCCGCGAAGGCTGCCGAAGAAGCGGCCAACGCTCCTGCCGAGGAAGCTCCTGCTGAAGAGGTTACGGCAGAGGAAGCTCCCGCAGCCGAGGCCAGCGAAGAGCAGGCCGAGGGCTGATCCTTGGATACTGATCGCCCCGTCACGCTCGCCGCCATCATCGGCGCGCATGGCGTGACGGGGGAAGTTCGGTTGAAGCTGTTCGGCGACGGGCCGGATAGCCTGCGCGCCTACAAGAGCTTCGATGCGGGTGGGCGGGTGCTGACGCTGAAGGCGGTGCGCCCGGGCTCAAATGGCGCTGTAGCGCGCTTTGCGGAGCTTTCCAGCCGCGATCAGGCCGAGGCCCTGCGCGGCACGGAGCTGACGGTGCCGCGCTCGGCACTCCCCCCGCTCGGCGAGGGCGAATATTATCATATCGACCTGATCGGCCTTCGCTGCGTGACGGACGCGGGCGAGGCCCTGGGCCATATTGTCGCAGTCGAGAATTTCGGCGCGGGGGATATCCTCGAGATAGAGCGCCCCGCCGAACCGGGAAGCAAGCCCAAGCGCTTCATGGTGCCGATCCACGCCGTGACCATCGAGGACAGCCGGGCGATCATTGACGCGGCGTTCGTGGCATAGTATATACATGACGTATATACGGAGATGGCTATGAGCGAAGGTAAGGCAGAATATGTCGGCAAGACATTCAAGTCGGGCAATTCCGTCGCGCTGCGCCTGCCCAAGGGCCTTGGTGTGCCCGAAGGCGTTGAGGTACGCATGGTGCGCGAAGCGCCGATGACGTTTCATGTCGAGCCTGTCGAACAGCCCAAGCGCAAGATCGACATCAGCGGCTTCGCGGGTAAGGCGCCTGGTATCAAGCTGGCTCCTCGCGAAGATTTTGAAGAACGACCCAGCACCATCGCGGCGCGCAAGGCGGCCGGGCTGGCGTGATCCGTTATCTGATTGACGCAAACTGTGCCGTCTATGCGATGGACGTTGGGAACGAGCGTTTGAAGGTGCGGCTTGCGGACTGCAACGAGGGCGAGATCGGTATTTCCGCGATCAGCTACGCGGAGGTCGCCTACGGCACCCAGATCGGCAAGCCCCCGCCTCCCGAAGTGTTGGAAGCGTTCATCTCTGCTATCCCGCTATTGCCCTTCGATGAGGCGGCGGCGCGGGAATATGCGCGATTGCCGTTCAAGCGCGCGCGCTTCGACAGGTTGCTCGCGGCGCACGCACTCAGCATCCGCGCCATCGTGGTCACGAACAATGAGGCCGACTTCGCCGATGTGCCGGGGTTGAAGATCGAAAACTGGACGGTGTGATGGGCATCGTTCTTTTTGATGCCACTTGCAGTTGGCAGGTGGCGTGGGGCAACCGTTTCCAATGACCTTCGCTGCGCAGATACTGACCCTCTACCCGGAGATGTTCCCCGGTCCGCTGGGCGTGTCGCTCGCCGGGCGCGCGCTGGAGCAGGGAATATGGTCGTGCGATCCCATCCAGATCCGCGACTTTGCAGCTGACAAGCACCGCACCGTCGATGACACGCCTGCGGGCGGCGGAGCGGGGATGGTGCTGCGCTGCGATGTGCTGTCCGCAGCCGTTGATGAGGCGGAGCGACGCCGCCCGAACGTCCCCATTCTCGCGATGACCCCTCGTGGCAAAACCATGACGCAAGCGCGCATCCGCGAGATCGCCTCTGGCTCCGGCGTCACCATCCTCTGCGGGCGCTTTGAAGGCTTCGACGAGCGCCTGTTCGAGGCGCGCCCATACATCGAACAGGTGAGCCTTGCCGACATCGTCCTGTCCGGTGGAGAGATGGCGGCGTTCACCATCCTCGACGCTTGCGTTCGCCTGCTCCCCGGTGTAATGGGCGCGGCTTCCAGCGGGGATGAGGAGAGCTTCGAAAGCGGCCTTCTCGAATATCCCCACTATACCCGGCCCGTTGAATGGGAAGGGCGCACGATCCCCGAAGTGTTGCGATCGGGGGATCATGCGAAGATCGCCGCCTGGCGGAAACAAAGGGCGGAGGACGACACACGGTTACGCAGGCCGGACCTTTGGGAGCGCCACAGGGGCGTTCGGGACTGATCTGCCTCTGGCGCGCGACATGAGACGAAGGAAGAAGGGCATATGAACCTCATCCAGCAGATCGAGGCCGAAGAAATCGCCAAGGCCGGCAAGACCGTTCCGGAATTTCGCGCGGGCGACACGCTGCGCGTGGGCGTGAAGGTGGTCGAAGGCGAGCGTACCCGTATCCAGAATTTCGAGGGCGTGTGCATCGCGCGCTCCAACAAGGGAATGGGATCGAACTTCACCGTGCGCAAGATCAGCTTCGGTGAAGGCGTGGAGCGCGTGTTCCCGCTGTATTCGCCGAACATCGACAGCGTCACCGTCGTCCGCAAGGGCATCGTCCGCCGCGCCAAGCTCTATTATCTGCGTGGCCGCACGGGCAAGCGCGCCCGCATTGCCGAGCGCCGCGACACCCGCGCCGAGGGCTAAGCCCAGACCTGCGGGTATCCCCACAGGACAAAGGAATTTTGCGACGGGCGTGCCTGTGCCATCCGGCCAGGTGCGCCCGTTCCGTTTTTGACGTCGCACTATCCTGACAGGATACGCTGCAAACAGGCCCACCGTTGCCCGCCGTACCGCAACAAAACGGTCTTGAAATTGCCATTCCCGTGTAACGCTGCGCGTGTAGCCCACCCGCATGGATGGCTTGATTGACCGGAAGCGGGCCGACCCGCCCTTGCTGGATACGGAAACCCGCATCCCCGACTGGCTCAACCTGCCGGAACCGAAAAGCTTTCGCCCAAAACTCAGGTTCCGCACCATCTGGATTTCCGACGTGCATCTCGGAACATCCGGTTGCAACGCGGCGATGCTGCTCGATTTCCTGCATTCCATAGAGTGCGAAACGCTGTACCTCGTCGGCGACATCGTGGACGGGTGGCGTCTGCGCAAGGGATGGTACTGGCCGGATGCGCACAATGAGGTGGTGCGGCGCATCCTGAAGCTCGCGCACAAGGGCACCCTCGTCGTCTATGTGACCGGCAATCATGACGAGATGTTACGCGATTACGCGGGGCTGGGCTTCGGCGGTATCGAGCTTTGCATCGAGGCGATCCATACGACCGCCGACGGTCGCCGACTGCTGGTGACGCATGGCGATGCCTTCGACGGCGTCGTGCTCTACGCCAGATGGCTCGCCTTCCTGGGTGATCAGGCTTATTACCTGATGCTGAAGGCCAACCGTTGGTTCAATCGGGCGCGCAAGGTCCTGGGAATGCCGTACTGGTCGCTCTCGGCCTATCTCAAGCGTCGGGTCAAGAACGCGGTTCAGTTCATCTATGACTTCGAGGACGCGGTGGCGCACGAGGCCGCGACCCGGGGGCTTGAAGGGGTGGTCTGCGGACACATCCACTCGGCCGAAATCCGGAAGATCGGTGACATCACCTACTACAACGACGGAGACTGGGTGGAAAGCTGCACGGCCCTTGTCGAGGACGAGAAGGGCGACATGCGCATCCTTGACTGGGCCGCCTTCCTGCGTGACGAGGCCGCCAGCGCCAAGACGTCCGGCAACGGGCGGCAGATCGCGGCTGCATGAAGATCGCCATCGCCACCGATGCCTGGCTGCCCCAGGTCAACGGCGTCGTGCGGACGCTGGTGATGACCATGCAGCAACTGGAGGAGCGAGGCCACGAGATAGAGTTGATCGGCCCCGATCGATTCCTGACCGTGCCGATGCCAGGCTATGGTGAGATCCGCCTTGCGGTTGCTCCGCGCACGGGCATGCGCCGCGCGCTGAAGGCGTTTGCGCCAGACGTCGTGCATATCGTGACGGAAGGCCCGATCGGCTGGGCCGCGCGGCGCTGGTGCGTGGATCGGGCCATTCCGTTCACGACAGCGTTCCACACCCGGTTCCCTGATTATGCGGCGGTACGGACGGGGGTCTCACCGGACTGGTTCTGGCCGGTGATGCGTCGCTTCCATCGCCCGTCTTCGGGCGTGTTCGTGTCCACGCCACGCCTGCGCGATGAGCTGGCCGGTCGCGGTATCGGCCGCAGCCGCATCTGGTCGCGCGGCATCGATACCAGTGTATTCCGCGCCGATGGTCCCCTGCACGCGAGTCTGGCGCGGCTGCCGCGCCCCCTTCTGCTTTCGGTCGGCCGTGTCGCTGCGGAAAAGAATCTCGACGCGTTTCTCGGCGCGCAGGTGGCGGGCACCAAATTGGTGGTCGGCGACGGGCCGGCGCTGGTGCCGCTCAAGCAGCAATATCCCCATGCCGTTTTCACCGGTGCAATAAGCGGGGCAGAGTTGGCGGCCGCTTATCGTACCGCGGACCTGTTCGTCTTCCCGAGCCTTACGGACACATTCGGTCTCGTGATGATAGAGGCGCTTGCCTGTGGCGTACCGATAGCAGGGTTTCCAGTGGCCGGGCCGCTCGACATCGTCGGCGGCCGGGGACTGGGCCCCGAAGACCAGCTTGTCCGGCCGGTGGGGGTTCTGGATGATGACATTGCCGTCGCGATCCGGGCGGCGCTTGGTCTGGATCGGGCGGCGGCCGCAGACTACGGCCGCAGTTTCCAGTGGTCGCGCTGCACCGACCAGTTCGAGGCCGGACTGACGGAAGCATTGGAAACCACCGGAGAATTGCGGTTGCACGCGGCCTGATACCCGGACGTCCGGAACTTTAAGGCTTGCCCCTCGTACTTCACTGCATGGAAAGCACAGTACCAGGGGAGAGCGGGATGAAGAAGGGCTTTGTCGCCGATATCGAGGCTTTGACCGAGGAAAACAGCGACTTTCGTCATGTCCTCTACACGGGCCACAACATGCAACTCGTGCTGATGTCGATCGAGCCAGGCGATGAGATCGGTGAGGAGGTCCACGAGGACCGCGACCAGTTCTTTCGCATCGAGGCCGGTGAAGGTGAGGTCTGGATCGACGGCGCCCGTCATCCTGTCAAGGCCGACGACGCGATCATTGTGCCGCAGGGCGCGCGGCACAATGTGGTCAGTCGTGGTAAGGAGCCGCTGAAGCTCTACACCCTGTACGGGCCGCCCGAACATGTCGATGGCACCGTGCATGCGACCAGCAAAGATGCCCGCGCCGCCGATGAACATTTCGACGGCAGAACGACCGAATGAAAGCGGAGCCTCGCTAACTTCGGGACAGCGAGGCTGCCACTCGCGCCAGCCCCTCGACCGTTTCCGGATTGAGCGGCCCCTTGGGCACGACCCAGCTCCCGCCGACGCATGATACGAAGGGCTGGGCGAGCCATTCGGGTGCGCTCGCCTCGGTAATGCCTCCGGTCGGGCAAAAGCGGGCCTCGAAAAATGGCGCCGCCAATGCCTTTAGTGCGGGAATGCCGCCAGAAGTCTCGGCCGGAAAAAATTTGAAGCGGCTGAACCCCAGGTCCATCCCACGCATGATGTCTCCTGCGGTGGCGACGCCCGGAAGCCACGGTACGCCGCACGCTTTGGCCGCCCGGCCCACGGGCTCGGTAAGGCCCGGGCTGACGATGAAGCGAGCGCCCGCTTCGATGGCGGCGTCAAGCTGTTGCGGGCTGACTACGGTGCCCGCGCCAACCACGGCGCCATCGACCTTGCTCATCTCCCGGATTACGTCGAGCGCGCCCTCTGTCCGCAGCGTAACCTCAAGCGCCCTGAGGCCTCCCGCGACCAGCGCCCGCGCCAGGGGCAGCGCTTCCTCAACCCGTTCGACCACCAGAACAGGAATGACCGGCGCCAGCTCCATTACCTCATCGACCGTCATGGCGTAATCTCCGTATCCATTGCCGCCAGCATCGCCGATGCTCCGCTTTCCGCCTCATCGCAGCCGTTGCGCATCATCGCGAACAGCTCACGTCCCGTGTCGTGCGGCGGGGGAGGCGCGTCTGCCGGTGGGCGGGCCGCCCATTCGGCCTCTGGCACCAGCGCTTGCAACTGCCCGCTGACGGAGCAGACCCGAACCATGTCGCCGTCGCGCAGCCTTGCGAGCGGACCGCCGCCCTTGGCTTCCGGCGAGACATGGATGGCGGCCGGAACCTTGCCGCTCGCGCCGGACATGCGCCCGTCGGTGACCAGCGCCACCCGGTAACCTCGATCCTGAAGCACGCCCAGCGCGGGGGTAAGCGAGTGCAGTTCCGGCATTCCATTGGCGCGCGGCCCCTGGAATCGCACGACTGCCACAAAGTCCCGCTCCAGCTCATGCGCGCGGAAAGCGTCAAGCAGCTCCTCCTGGCTGGAGAATACGCGGGCGGGGGCCTCGATCGTGCG